>NZ_NPDG01000056.1:0-4590 GCF_002272225.1 Bacillus sp. 7894-2 | reverse complement strand
AAAAAAACTGCCTGGCTGAAAAGCCGGCAGTTATGCTTTTATAATTGTATACCCAATAAAGTATCCAAGCACCATAATACTTGCTATCACCAAAGTAATAGAAAATTCCTCCATATAATCTCCTCCAGATATGCGTGATAGCATAAGAGTATCATGAATATCGGAGTTCAAATTCTTTATACCAGTACTATTCTGTGTCTGAAAAATGAATTTTTATTGAACAAAATAACTTTGCGTTAAAAAAATAATAAAAAAGAAAGCGCCATCCGGCGCTTCCTTCTATCCTGCAAGAGTTGATCCCTGCTGAAGCTGATACATCTGATAATATTTGCCCTTTTGCTCCATTAACTCATCATGGTTACCTTTTTCAGCGATCCTGCCCCTATCCAGAACGAGGATTTGATCAGCATTTCGGATTGTCGAAAGCCGATGGGCGATGATAAAGGTGGTTCTTCCTTTTTTCAGCACGTCCATGGCTTCCTGGATAATTAATTCTGTCTCAGTGTCTATGCTGGATGTGGCTTCATCCAGGATCAGGATGGCCGGATCAAAAGCAAGAGCACGGGCAAATGAAATGAGCTGTCTCTGCCCGCTGGAGAGCGTGCTCCCCTTCTCGATAACCGGCTCATCAAAGCCTTTTTCAAGATGCTGAAATATCTTATCTGCTCCGACATCCTTCAGGGCTTTTTCCACTTTCTCCAGGGATATTTCAGGATCATCAAGGCTGACATTGGAAGCAATGGTCCCGGTGAACAAAAATGGATCCTGGAGGACGATGCCCATATGCTTTCTGAGCTCCTGCCTTGGAATCTGTTTTATATCCATGCCATCGATCATAATTTTTCCTTCCTGGCAATCATAAAAACGGAAAAGAAGATTCATGATTGAACTTTTCCCTGAGCCGGTATGGCCAACCAGCGCAACTGTCTCTCCGTGCTTTGCTTCAAAATTAAGATCCTTCAGCACATATTCCTTCTCCTTATAGCCGAAGTGCACATGATCAAATGTAACATTCCCTTTATAGCGGGATATTTTATTATCACTGATATCAATGCCTTCTTCATCAAGCAGTTTGAAGACTCGTTCACCGGCAACCAATGCCTGTTCGAGATTGGCCAATTGGTTGACAATGCCCTGCACAGGCTGAAACAGGCGGTTAATATAGTCTACAAAAGCATAAAGCATCCCAAGTGAAATGACAGCTGCCGCATTGAGCGACTCTCCTCCGAAGTACCAGATGAATGCAACAAAAACCACATTCCTCAGCACACCCACTAAATTATGCGATGTAAGTGAATTCAGGCTCAGAAGTTTATTTTGGAAGGTAAAATGCTCTGTATTCAGCTTTTCAAAATCCTTCTGTGTATCTTTTTCGCGGCCAAACGCCTGGATAATATTCATTCCCTGAATCGATTCATTAACCATGCCATTGATATCACTAACCCTGGAACGGATAATATGATTGTATTTTGATGCATACTTACGGTACACAATCGCCCATACGTATAAAATCGGCAGCAGGATTAAACATATCGCAGCAAGCTTGGCATTTAAAATAAACAAAGCGATATAAATACCTGAAATATATATGACACTTGTAAAAAAGGTTGCCAATACGGTCACATAAAGCTCACGGATGGCTTCGGTATCATTGGTTATACGGGCAACCACCTTGCCTGCCGGAAGATTATCAAAATAACTGATTGGCAGCCTTTGAATCTGCCCGAAGACATCTTCTCTCATTTTCTGGATAATCCTATTTGCTGACTTTTGCAGAAAAAACCGCTGGCCGTACTGAAAAAATGCAGCGATCACCAGTAATCCAAAGTAAAAGGCCAAAAGCTGAACAATCTTAGGAATTTCGGGTGAGTAGAATAGCATTAATTCTTCACCAGTCAATGCCTTTCCTGCATAGGTTTCGGTTTGGCCGCTTTTTTCAATAAAGAGTTTGCCCTCTTTGAAGGTTCGCTCTCCATCAAAAGCAATGTCACCCCTGATAAAGACGAATTGGCTTCCAGCCTGCAGGATGCGGGCCTGATCAATTTTCCGCTCACCCTGATCAATATTTTGTTCCTTTTTGTAAAACTGGCCATCATATTCCACAGCATCTTTTCCGCTTTCAGTCTGATACCAGACAGATTCTATGCCAAGGATATGGTCATCAATCATCTTCTTCGCGATGAAAGGCCCTGCCAGATCTGCTGCTACAGCGACTGTAAGCATCAGCAATGCAGCAATAATCGTTTTTTTATAATGAAGTGCATATTGGAATAACCGCTTTCCTGTGGTCATGAAAGCACCTCCTCTTCAGCAGATGTTTGAGTCTGCTGCCTCAAAAATTGTTCCTTATACCATCCATCCATAGCCATCAATTCCTCATGAGTGCCTTCCTCTGCTATTCTGCCATCATCAAGGACGATTATATGATCGGCATGCTGGACTGCTGACATTCTGTGTGTCGTAATGATTGTCGTTTTGCCTTTGCGCTCAGTCCGGATATTTTCAATAATTTTCTTCTCTGTTTTAGCATCAACGGCTGAAAGAGAATCATCAAGGATCAGAATTTCCGGATCCTTCACAAGGGCACGTGCAATCGATATCCGCTGTTTTTGCCCTCCTGACAAGGCCACTCCTTTTTCACCGACCATTGTTTCAAGCCCTTCCGGCAGAAGATCAAGGTCTTTTCGGAAAGCTGCCAAATCAATTGCTTTTTGCATATCCTCTTCAATTGCTTCCTCTTTTCCAAAAAGGATGTTTTCCCTGACAGTCCTCGAGAACAGAACATGATCCTGTGGAACATAACCGATCCATCCCCTTGTTCTTTCAAGCTCCTGTTCTTCAATCGGAACATCTGCAATGGCAAGCTTCCCAGTGCCTGTCGGATATTCTCTTAAAAGCTGCTTTATAAAAGTGGTTTTCCCGCTTCCTGTTTTCCCTGCAATGCCCAGCGTTTCCCCGCGTTCAATATGCAGCTTAATCCCTGTGAGATTAGCCGTTTTTGAGGAAGGATATTGGAAATGAACATCCTTGAAGATAACATTTTCAGGGACTTCAATGATAGACGGGTTTTCAGGATTCACAATATCCTGCTTAGCGGACAATGTTTCCTGTACCCGGTCAAGGGATGCATTTCCCCTTTGCATGACATTAATTAATTCTCCAATAGCAAACATTGGCCAAATCAGCATGCCTAAATACACATTAAAGGACACGAGCTGGCCCAAAGTTATGGTTTGGTGGAAAACAAGATAAGCACCGTATCCTAGCCCTATAAGATAGCTAAGGCCCACAATCACCTTTATCGTCGGCTCAAAAAGTGAATCAATTTTGGCCACTTCAATATTTTTGCTGTAAACATCTTCAGTGAGTTCATGGAAACGCTGCTGATCCGCTCTTTCCTGAACATAAGCGCGCACCACCCTAACTCCCGAAACCGATTCAAGAACCCGGTCATTGAGTTCACCGAAAGCATCCTGTGCGCTCATAAACCGCGTATGAATCTTCTTCCCGTAAATTTTTATCAGATAAGCCATGATAGGCAAAGGCAATATTGCTGCAAAGGTTAGTTTCCAGCTAACCAGAAATCCCATCGTAAACAATATTGTCAGCATGAAGACGCTGGAATCCACCAGTGTCAATATTCCGAAACCGGCCGTTACCGAAATAGCTTTTAAATCATTTGTTGCCCTGGCCATTAAATCACCGGTCCGGTTTTTCTCAAAAAATGTTGGAGTCATTTTCAATAGGTGACCCATAAATTGTGAACGCAGTTTTCTTTCTACCAGGAATGCCCCTCCAAAGAGCTGGTACATCCAGATATAAGTGATTGCATAGGACACGATTGTGATGATTGCAAATAAACCAAGGTACTCTATTATTTTAGCACTGCTCATTTGACCAAGATGTATATCATCAATTGCCATTCCAACAAGCCTAGGAGGCATAACATCAAGGATTCCGACAATGATCAGCAGAGCAATGGCAATTGTATACCTTTTCCAGTTTTCTTTAAAAAACCAGCTTAATTTTCCTAAAATCGAAAACAACGATCTCTCCCCTTTCCGGTATGAAGCTCATGTTTCTAAAGAGAGCTTTCATACATTAACCAGCAGCAAATACATAACTAGCCTCCATCCAGATCCTCCGGCAAAAGTGTTTTTCTTTTCATTCTTACTGCATTCATAAAATTTTCCTCCCTTTTTTATGGCTGCCGAAAACAGCCGCTATTAAAATATATGGAAACAGGCATTGCCTGAATTTCCTATTGGTGATATTTGGGATTAGACGAAAAAAAGACATACCGCGGCATGCGATATGTCTTTAAAAGACAAAAGAGCCCACGTTACGAAATGTAACCTGTGCTCCTTCAAAATAAATGTGCAGGCAGATCCTGTTTACATTTTAATATGTTCTAAAGGAGAGGTTACAGATTTTAATTTTTGAGTTGTTTTTTGATGATGATGAATTAAGATCATTTTGTAGCCCTCCTTTTCATTTTTTTCCATATTGGTAAGATTATCACCGCTTACACTAAAAGTCAATCAGATTTTTACCTACTTTTTAAAATTTTCTGTCTTCGATTTATCTAAA
>NZ_NPDG01000055.1:0-4875 GCF_002272225.1 Bacillus sp. 7894-2 | reverse complement strand
AGCAACAAACTTTGCGAAAACAGCCTATCTAAAAAAAGGATCCACAAGGATCCTTTATGAAGCCAATCTTCTTTTTTGCCTGTTGATAAAGTCGATGGTTATTCTGTTAAAGGCATCAGGTTTGTCGATGTTGCATACATGTCCTGCATCTGTAATGATTTTGACTGTAGCTGTTTTAGCTTTTTGGGCAATGCTTTTTACAGATTTAATAAACAAGTGATCTTCCTGTCCCATAATAAAAAGGGTAGGAATGTGGGAAATGCTGGATTGGATTTTTCCCAGGTACGGATTAACCGATTTTGTTAAGGACAGCCAGTTGATGAATTCCTTTTGGCACATTTTTGCTGCCTGCCTTACAAAGGCATGTCTTGATTCAAGATGATTTCTTTTTGGCATGATAATCCACGCAAATAGCTTATAAAGCAGCATATATGGCAGCATATACTTAGTCAAATTCGCAATGGCTATCAAAAACCTTGTGCGCCAGTTCAATTCAGTAATGGCTCCGCCCAAAATCATGGAAGCTACTCTTTCCGGATGATTCTGCGCGATTGTCTGGATCACTATAGTCCCCAGCGAAATTCCCACAAAATGGGAGTCTGTAATATGAAGATGATCGAGCACATCCACAATATCCTGAGAAACTTCTGTAAAATGATCTCCTTCTTCCCAGGTGCCCTTTCCTGATTGACCATGTCCCCGCAGATCTACCAGCAGAACATTGAAATGCTTTTTGTACTCTCTCATTTGTTTATACCAGATTGCAGAGCTGCCCCCTGCACCATGAACAAAGGTAACCCATGGAAGGGACTCATCTTTCACATACGTACGGTAATATAGCATATATACTCCAATCCACATTCTAGTGTCATTTTTCTTAGTTTTGTTTTTAAGAAGTTTCATTCTATTGTAAAGGATTTCGGCGGAAATTGCTTATAATATCACAAAAAATTCACTAGTTTCTTTTCAAGTATTTTCTGCCAAATATTCATCCTTTCCCTTTTTATGACATAAAAAAACCAGCTAACTATGTCAGCCGGTTCTTCTTCTGCTATTCTTCAATGATTGCTGCAGTCCCATAGGCTATGATTTCTGCAGCATTCTGCATAACGGCTGAGGTCTGCAGCCGCATTCCAATGATTGCGTTGGCCCCTTTTGCCTTTGCATCTTCCACCATTCTGCCAATTGCCTTTTTTCTTGCTTCATCCATCATTTCAGTATATTCGCCAATTTCTCCGCCTACAATTGTTTTTAATCCTGCCAGAATATCTTTTCCTATATGCTTTGTCTGGACTGTACTCCCCCTTACAAACCCTTTAATCTCTTTAATCTCTTTCCCGGATACGGTATCAGTAGTCACGATAATCATTTTGTTCTTCCTCCTCTTTTTCTCTTTTTCTCTCAGCTATCAAAACAATAAATAATGCAATGATCATTAAAGCATATAAAATATAAAACATAATCGCAGCCTTGATATTAATAAACAGCATGGCAATCCCGAGAAACTGGCCGCCAGTGGCTGCAAGAAGCAGCATCTGTTTTAATTTCTTCATCCTTGCATCCCTCAATTAATCTTTTTTCTGCCAAATCTTTCTGACGAAAATCAAGTAAAACAGCGTCGGCATTGGCGCCTGAATTAAACCGATAATCCCCCATAGCCAATAATTGTGGCCGTGCTTTCTTGCATCAAGAAATAGAAACGTACTCTGTGCTATTAAGATGACTCCCACTAAAATCAGCAGCGGAAGAGATATTTCTTCACTGTTCATGTGCCATTCACCTGTTTCACGAAGCTGACTGTGCTATAGGCCATAATGAAAATTGTCACAACTCCCTGCAGAATAAAAAATACAGATGGAACCTGATACAGCATGAATAATACAGAAGTTACAATGAGGAGTGCAGCAACAGTGAAGATAGCTAACTCCTTGATCAATTTCCTTTTCATTGCCTGTTTTTGCTCTGCAACTAAGTTCTCAAAAAATTGCAGATCAGGTGTATAAACCGGGATGGTTTCTTCCAGCGTTTCCAATCCGTCTTCTATCTCCTTGACTGCAGCAAATAATTTCTCATCTTGATGATCTTGTTCCAGCTGCAGCACTTTCCTGTTCGCCATGAAGCTTCAACTCCTCTCTTACAGACATGATTCCATTGTGCACTCTTGATTTGACAGTGCCTGAAGATATATTCATCATTTTTCCTATTTCCTCATACGAGTAGCCATAATAATGTTTTAGAACAATAGGTATCCTCATCTCGTCTTTTAGTTTTCCCAATGCGGATAAGGCATCATTCCATTCTTCATTTCGGCTTTCAAGATGCCATTTCATGCGTCTGAAAACCTCTTCCTGTGCTTTCCAGCTCTTCTCTCGTTTCGACTTTCGCTTCTGATCAATATACAAATTTGTCGCAATGGTTATCAGCCAGGAGGAAAATTTCGATTTGCCATTAAACAGTCCGATTTTTTCAACACATTTGGACATTGTTTCCTGAGCAAGCTCCTCAGCTGCATCGGGATTCATTGTGATTTTGATTAAGTATTTAACCAGAAAGGGATAGTTATTTTTAAAAAGCATGGCAAAAGCGAGCTGATCGCCTCGTTTGGCACTTACTATAAGGTCTTTCTCCTCCATCAGCTTCTTTCCTCTCTTCTTATCATCCCGCTGTTTACTGTTTATTTCACTCATAAGACGTTCAAGAGATGAAAAGGTTCATTATTTTTTAATATTATTTTTTACACATAAAAAGCCCCGATTACAGGGACTTTTTTTCCTTTTATTACATTATACTGCACCAGTCTGTTCCAAAGAATGTGCTTCACCCTTTTTTTCTGATTTTTTCGTTAATCCCGGGAGAACAAGGCTGTAAAATACACCGACAAGTGCTAAACAGCCGCCTACCATCCAGTACAGCATTTCCACTCTGAGGAACCCCGGAAAGCTGACAGCAATAAACCCGAGTGTTATGGATTGAGAAAGCATCATCAGCGGACTTATCCATCCCTGTACTCTCCCCATCATCTTCGGATCCACAATACTTGGCATCCAGCCGCCAATTGCGATATTCACTAAAGGGAGTCCGAAAGCTGCAGCAAATAATAAAGATAGGAAAATAAACGTGTTCTCTGCAAAAGAAGCAGCAATGATGAAGCTTCCGGATAACAGCAGTCCGGCAATGATCAGCTGATAAAGCTTGAATTTTTGAGTAAGCAAGGAGGCAACAAAGCTGCCAATCAGAACGCCAATCCCAAATATTATTCCGAGCAGGACTGAGTATTCCTCATAGGATTGCGGTTCGAGTTTGTATTTCAGCATAAAAATAGGCATGACTGAAAATCCGCCGTTCACCACTCCGAAAACGAAAAAGCCGACAAGCAGAGCAGATAATAATTTGTGCTGGAGAATATATTTTATCCCCGTATTAAAGTCCTTAAAGACAAGCGGGATATTCAGGTCTTTAAGCCCATGTGTGCCATTTGGCAGACGGACTTCTTCTGGTATACGGCAGGATTTTATTAATAATGCACTAATGATAAAGGTAAGTGCATCAGCCACAATCGCACCATATACTCCCACTGTCCAGTAGGCAAAAATGCCAAGTCCGTTTCCGAACAGCATGAAAAGACTCATCACCACCTGATTAAGGCCTGCAGCAGTTGTGTAATCTTCACTTTTCAATATGCCTTGAATCATTGCATGTTCAGCGGGAAAGAAGAATTTCTGAATGGCACTCCTCAGGAACAATACTGCAAATACGAGCGGCATCCAGCCAATAATAATAGTCAGAAAAAGCACAATTGATAAAAACGCGCTGATCCAATCACAATAATAAGCTATTTTCTGGCGATCCATCCTATCCGCAAACACTCCAACTAAAAAAAACACCGCCAGGGTCGGAACAGAGAACATCAATTCAGTTAATGTGGCATAAAAAGGCTGTTCCGAGAAACGATCCAGTAAATAAAACATAAAAGCTGTTAAACCAATCGTGCTGCCCATCTGAGAAGTAAAGTTAGCGAAAAACAATTTCACATAATTGGCATTTTGAAAAATCCCTTTGAATTTCTTCATCCCTCTTACCTCAGTTTCCCTGTTTATATCCCTACTATAAATTGCGACAAACATTTGATAAAGCGGCTTTTGATGGTTTTTATCTCCTTCTGCAGACTGATGGTGCCTCAACCCCTAAATACGGATTAATTAAAAGGTAATTATTCACACTTTGAACCCGGGGGGTTTACGGTTGTGAACACCGGGGTAATTCCATAGTACAACCACATCATTAATCAATTAATATATAAAATACTTTTTTAAAAGGAGATTTTTAAAATGAAAGAAATTATTTCTACTAATGTATTAGTTCAAAACAAGTTCACAATGAAGAAAATGCTTGAAATTTACCAGGCATCAAAACAGCTTGAAGGCACCACTTATCTCTACAGCAAACACAAAGCGGTGGATGCCTCAAACCTTTCTAAATTAGTGTCTTTCCTTTTAACAGTGAAACCGCAAACGAGTCTGAAGATCATTGTGGAAGGAACTGACGTCCAGAACCATCTGGAGCATATCAAAGATATGTGCAGCAATCATGTTTCTGTGCTTCGCATGTCAGAAAAACGCTTTATCAATACAGCTGAAACAATTCAGCTATAATTGACTATTTTATTGCGAATGAATGGAGTGAAAATAGATGATACGTACAATTTTTATGGTAGTTGGAGCAATTGTGGTAATTGGCGCGCTAATCAGCTGGTTATTCTAAATTATTCTATTAAAAAAGGCCGAATGGCCTTTTTTTTTGGCTCTTTTCGTATTTATTACTATTTTTCAGCCAGCAATATTGTCCGTTGATTTCCGCTCCAGGCTGCTCAGCGAA
>NZ_NPDG01000054.1:0-7953 GCF_002272225.1 Bacillus sp. 7894-2 | reverse complement strand
AACTCAGTAAATAAGAGGAAAAAGCAACAAATCTTGCGAAAACAAACTTTATTTATAAGCAATGGCAATTGGCTGATAAAATCCAGACTCTTCAGGGAGCAGCCATTTCACCTGCCGAAAACCAGCTTGGCGCAGAAGATGGTTTAACTCTTCCCTTCTGTAGGCCCTATACTGAGAAAGTCTTTCTGACACAGACCAGGTTCCGACCTTTTCCACCATTGTAAAATGCCTCAAATTATATATATCAGAATTCTGATGCCAATCCCAAAGCTGAAAGGTTATGGTGTGATCCCTTTTTGCAGGCAAGGTGGATGTTGGCCTTCCTTTCTGTATTTCATCATAATTCCTGATAGAAAAGAGAAAAATGCCTTTCTCGCTGAGTAAACTGTAAACCTCTTTAAGTGCCTTGGTGCATTCTTTTTCGGTGATAAGGTGCGGCAAGGCGTTATCCATCGAGAGAATGGCATGAAAAGATTCACTGTGCACAGATGACAATGCCCTCATGTCTGCCTGAAAAAATTGGATGTTCAGCTGTCTCAGCTCTGCTTCTTTTTTTGCTCTTTCGATAGACTTTCCGCTAATGTCTGATGCCGTTATTTTGTACCCCTTTTGGGCCAGAGCTAATGTTTGAGTCCCTATTCCGCAAGAACAATCCAATAGAGATGATGTTTTATTAAAGCCTTCTGCCGATAAAAGATGATCCAGTACATCGCCCTGCCTGGCAATGGAACGATCCCAATCCTCAAATATTAAGTGATACTCTTCAGCTAATTCATCGTAAAATTGTTCTGCCATGATAGATGACCTCCTTTTAAAAAAGAGTACAGCTTTTGACTGTACTCGTAAAATGTATTTCTTTAATGGTTCTTCTTCTCTTTATCTTTCTTTTTATCCTTCTTTTTATCTTTATCTTTTTCCTTGTGTTTTTCTTTTCCTTTATTCCATTTCTCTTTCCATTTCTCTTTTTCTTTTTCAATTTTTTCTTTAATCTTCTCTGTTTCTTTTTTTATGTTGTCTTCCCAAGCTTTCCTTTGCTGCTCCTTTTGCCTTTGTTCCATCAGACCGGCAATATGTGGGACATTAAATGACTCTGCTTCCTGATTTTTCAGGGCTTCTGACATTATTGCCCGGAATATCGGAGCCGTACCTTCACTGCTCGAGGTAGTAAGATAATTATTTGCATCTGTCTTATCATGGCCTACCCATACAGCACCTACCAGCTGTGGTGTGTAGCCGACAAACCATTGATCCTTAACTCCGTCAATGCCTTCGATGGTCATTTGTGTACTGCCTGTTTTCCCTGCAACTTCTCTGCCTGGTATTTGGGCAGCCTTCCCTGTACCATGCTGAACTACCCCGAGAAGCATAGTTGTCATTTTATCCGCAACATCCTTGGAAATGACTCTTGTATTCTCACCTTTCCACTCTGCTACTGTAACTCCATCCTTATCAACTATTTTTGTAATGGAGTGTGCTTCCGGCCTCTCGCCGCCATTTGCAAATACAGCATATGCCTGTGCCATGGTCAGAGGTGAAACTCCAACACTTGTGCCGCCAAGAGCAAGTGCAAGATTTTGATTGATGGCTTCTTCAGGTATGCCAAACCTCTTCGCCGCATCTACCCCTTTGTCCACACCAATTTCATCCAAAAGCCATACAGCAGGGACATTTAAAGAGTCCTTTACCGCTTCATACATTGGCACATTTCCACGGAACTGGCCATTATAGTTATTCGGCTCATAATCTTTGCCGAATGTCATTCTTTCATCTTTAAGTTCATCTGTGATCTTCCAGCCCGTCTCCAGTGCTGCTGTGTAAGGCACAATCGGCTTCATGGTCGATCCGGGCTGGCCTACTTTATGAACGGCACGGTTATGGCCAAGAAGGGTATGTTCACCTCTTCCGCCTGCAAGAGCACGGATACCGCCATTCTTTGGATCCAGAAGTACGGCTCCGCTTTGAACCTGCTGATCTCCAGTACCTTTAGGAAATAATTGATCATTTGTGTAGGTTTCTTCTACACTGCTCTGCATATCCTGATCAAGCTCTGTATAAATTTGATACCCGTCACTTAAAAGCTCATCAAGCGAAATATTGTATTTATTAATCGCTTCTTCCAGAACCACGTCTACATAATATGGGTATTTCCCTTTAAAGGGATCGCCGCCGCTGTCTTCAAAAACAAGCTTTTCATTTTTTGCTTTTTCCCATTCCTTTTCAGTAATAAAGTTGTGTTCCTTCATACGGTCAAGGACGGTATTCCTTCTCTCAATTGCCTTTTCTTCATTTTGGTAAGGATTGATGGCTGATGGGGCTTTAACCAGCCCTGCAAGCAGTGCTGCTTCACTAACGGAGAGATCCTCAACATCTTTTCCATAGTACTTCATCGCCGCACGTTTGATCCCCCATGCGCCTTCTCCGAAATAAACCTGGTTTAAATACATTTGAAGAATTTCATCTTTGCTGTATTCCTTTTCAATTTCAAGGGCCAGGAAGAATTCTTCCAGTTTTCTTTTGTATGTTTTTTCTGCAGATAATAGTGCATTTTTGGTCAGCTGCTGGGTAAGCGTACTGCCGCCCTCGACTATTCCGCCTGCTTTCACGTTTGTCAAGAAGGCCCTGCCTATTCCTTTTAAATCGATGCCCCCGTGTTCATAAAAACGGTGGTCTTCAATGGCAATCACTGCATTTTTCATATGATCAGGAATTTGATCTATGGAAATGCCTTCATTTTTATTTGCTGAGATCTTGCTGGCTACTTCCCCATCAGCGTCATAAATGACTGTGGATTGTGCAAGCCCTGCTTCGAGTGCACTGATATCCGCATCCTTATATGAAAAATAGACGAAGCTTAAGAAAGCCAGGACCAAAGTAGATGCAAGCAATATGGATACCTGTGTCAAGTGCAGCTTATTCCAAGTTGACTGAAACTTTTTAATAACTGAAGTTTTCTTTCTCATATTTCCTCCAATATTCTTGCTGAAAATCATTTTGCTTTTGTGGAAGTCTTCAGATTACACCGATAACAGCATAACTTCAAAGAATACGTTTTTATATGGTATTTTGTTTCCATGCAATTTTCTTCCAGGTATAAAAAATATACCCTGAAATCCTCAATGATACTCTGAAAATATGCATTAGAATTTACGGAGTCCGGTCATTTTTTATGGGGGTACAATAAGTTTCAAAGCTCTGATGATTTTTATGATTTACTCTTCACAGCAGAGGGTATATAAACAATAAGTTTCCTTATCATAAGAAGGAGTGATCACTGATGTATTTTAATAAAATTGTATTGGGCTATGATGATACAGACGGAAGCAGACAGGCATTGAATATGGCAATCGGATTAGTTAAACAAAACCCTGAAGCTCAGCTGCTGGTTGCTCAGGTCTTTGAAGAAACAGTTGAAAATATTCCCTTAAACAATGAAAAAGCGGTAGAGCCTGTAAGAACGAATGGCTATCTGCTTGAAGGAATTCAGATCCCTCCTCTTCCGGTTTATCATGATGAATCCTCTTCCAATACACACGCAAGAGTAAAGCATAGCGTAGACAATACTTTTTACAATGCAAGGGAAATTCTTGAGCCATACAACATTAATACGAAGTTCGATGTTATTGAGGGGAATCCTGCAGAAAGCATTTGTGAATATGCAGCGGCGGAAAACGCAGATTTAATTATTGTGGGAAGCTCAGGCAAAGGCGGAATTAAAAAGATGTTCCTGGGGAGCACCAGTACAAAAATTGCCAGGAATGCTCCTTGCCCCGTGCTTATAGCTAAGGATAAGGAAAATCCGCAAATCCCTTAAAATTGAAAAGCAGCCCGGAGGCTGCTTTTTATATGAATACAGCTGTTATTGCTGAAGGTCTTTATTCTCAGCTGCCAGCTCCTCAAACCGTTCTTTAGAAGACAATTCTTCGAAACTACTGTAAATTCTAAAATGATCCTGATCAATAATCCGGTAGTGCTGGCTGATAATATTCTGCTGAAGGATCAGACCGTTGCTTCTCTTCAATTCCCGCCACCAGAGCTTACCGCCAAGAGTCTTTTCCTTTCTGTAATCAATTCCTTCTCTTGCAATAGTCTCCAGAACTTCTAATGGTTCATTTCCAAACAAAAACCGGACTGTTTCCGTTTCTCTAAATAAAGCACAAACAGCTACTACTGTCGACCAGCCTGCCTCTGCCCGCCCTTTTTCAATTTGAACAAGCGTCTTTTTTGAAACACCAATAATCTCTGCCATTTTATCCTGTGTGTATCCTGCCTCTGTACGTATAAGACGGATCTTATCTGAAACTTTCAGTATAATTTCATCTCTAGTCAATGCAGCTTCATTCCCTTTTTGTTGTTGGTGTAAATTTACACCTGTTTCTATATTATAAAAGAAATAATAACCATTTTACAAATAAAAAACTGCCTTTTTCTTTAACTATACCAATTATCACAAAAAAATGACTGTGCTTTTAGTCACAAGTTGGCCTTTTTCCTCAGGGCAAAAATTACTGATATTTTCCATTAAATTAACAGAGGATTTTGCCGTATTCTATCGAAATCTATTGGTTAACTGTTATTATGCAAAAAAAGTGGAGGATAAAATGACGATTGAAACAAATAATGCCATATTGGAACTTCTGCTGACTGAAAAAGAAAACCTCTTAAGTGAATGGAATGAGAAAATCCTCATAAATAAGGATGATCCTTTTAAAGATAAAATTAAGGATAATGGCGAGGCCATGTTCCAATTAATTATTCAAATCTTAATAAGAGACGGGCAGGAACTGGAAAACTATATTCAGAAACTGGCCTACACCGTCGCTGAACAGCGAGTAAAAGCAGATATTAATATTGGAGACTTTGTTTATAATGTCAACTTGGGAAGAACAATAGTTCTTAATATTTTTAATCGTTCCGAAATACATTTTCATGAACTCCAGAGACAGTACGAAAGAATCGGTTATTGCTTTGATAAATTCTTATATCACGCTGTGTCCAGATATACGGATGCCAAAGATCAGATTATTAAGGAAAAAACACAATTTATCGATTCCACCCATAAAGATAGATTGACGCTCCTTGGCCAAATGACTTCAAGCTTTATTCATGAGTTCAGAAATCCGCTTACCTCTGTACAGGGGTTTATTCAGCTTTTAAAATCCGAAAATCCCTCCATGAAGTATTTGGATATCATCTCAAATGAACTGGAGCAGCTGAATTTTAGAATTTCGCAATTCCTGCTTCTCTCTAAAAAGGAACTGATCGGAAAAGAAAAAATTACATTTTCTCTAAATGAATTAATAGATGAAGTCCTGATATTCTTATATCCCAGTATCCTGGATGGAAAGGTTACGATCCTTCAGGATATAAAAGATGATATCTATTTGGTTGGCTATGCGGATGAAATCCGCCAAGTCTTCATTAATATTATCTTCAATGCCATAGATGTGCTTACACAGTACCGCAGTGACCCTGTCATCCATATTAAAAGCAAATGGACTTCAGATGGGCAAATAAGACTGGATATTTCTAATAATGGGCCAAGAATTCCGGATCATCTAATCAATTCCATTTTTGAGCCATTTGTTACAACAAAAACACTCGGAACGGGGCTGGGGCTATTTGTCTGCAGAGAGATAATTGAAAAACATCAAGGGACTCTGACATGTGATACCGAATCAGACTGGACCGTTTTCAGCATAACTTTGCCAACTGAAAAGCCGGCTAAAGATATGAGCTGATTCTGACTCCCGGCAACAGCTTTTTCGTCTTCCATTCCAAAATGCTTATATGAATTAAACAATAAATTATTATATTTATAGATTGCCGGAGGGGGTTTGTCACTTGTTTTCTTTAATAGTAGACGAGGAGCTAGAATTGCAATTGTTCCAGATTCATCATTCGGAAGAGTTATTCAGCTTGGTGGACCGGAACCGCAGCCACTTAAGAGAATGGCTTCCATGGGTAGATAATATGGCTTCACCTGTTCAGTATCATTCGATCATTCCTATATGGCTGAAACAGTTTGCTGATAATAACGGCTTTAATGCCGGAATCCGTTATCAGGGAAAACTTGCAGGCTCTATTGGTTTTCACCATATAGACTGGAACAACAGACAAACCAGCATTGGATACTACCTTGCTGAAAATTTTGAAGGCAAAGGAATAATGACACGAAGTGTGCAAGCCATGGTCAATCATGCTTTTTTTGATTTAAAACTGAACCGCATCGAAATACGCTGCGGAATTAGAAATGGAAAAAGCCGTGCGATCCCTGAACGGCTTGGATTTCGCCAGGAAGGAATCATCCGGGATGGCGAGTTTCTTTATAATCGATATCACGATCTTGCCATATATGGAATGCTGGCAAGGGAATGGAATGTGTAAACAAAAAGCCTGCTCAGGCTTTTTTATTTTTCCTGCATACAAGTTCCGGCATTAATTACTTCCTCTGATTACTTCTCTTAAATAAGGGTAATTTCAAATAAAGTAACTCCTTTATTCATGGTTTATTTGTAAAATTCATGAATAAGGGAAAAGTACATATTATAAAGGAGGTGCCTGCCCCTTACATTATCGTGTAAGGGATAATATGATCACCCTTAACCTTTTCTTATTATTTTTATTAATCGCATTAACTGCATTTTTTGTTGCATCTGAATTCGCCATTGTTAAAGTGAGGACTTCCCGAATTGACCAGCTTATGCTGGAGGGAAATCCTAAAGCCCGTTCTGCGAAACAGGTTATAAGCAGTCTGGATGAATATTTATCTGCCTGTCAGCTTGGAATTACAATCACCGCACTGGGCCTCGGCTGGCTCGGTGAACCGACTATTGAAAGACTGCTTCATCCTGTATTTGAAAGTCTTAACTTGCAGGCTTCCGTCACTCATATCCTCTCCTTTGTCATTGCTTTTGCTGTTGTGACATTTCTCCATGTGGTCATTGGGGAGCTTGCGCCAAAAACCTTTGCGATTCAAAAAGCAGAAGCCATAACTTTAACCTTTTCAAAGCCATTAATATTGTTTTACAGGGTTATGTATCCGTTTATCTGGATTTTAAACGGTTCGGCCAGAGTCGTTACAGGATTATTCGGACTGAAGCCCGTTTCAGAGAGTGAAATGGCCCATTCAGAGGAAGAACTGCGGATCATCCTGTCTGAAAGCTTAAAGAGCGGTGAAATTAATCCTTCTGAATACCAGTATGTTGACCGGATATTTGAATTTGACAATAGAATCGCCAAAGAGATTATGGTTCCGCGGACCGAGATTGTTACCATCCCGGAAGATTCATCACTGGAAGAAACCCTCGATCTCATTTTAAATGAGCGTTATACCCGTTATCCGGTTACGGTAGGCGATAAGGATAATATTCTCGGAATCATTAATGTAAAGGAAATTCTAACTGACTGTGTAAGAAAAAAATGTGAAGACAAACACCCCTTACTGCAATATATTAAACCCGTTATCAGGGTGATAGAAACCATTCCTATTCACGATTTGCTTCTTAGAATGCAAAAGGAGCGTTCACATATGGCGATTCTTCTTGATGAGTACGGGGGAACCGCTGGATTGGTCACAGCAGAAGATATCCTGGAAGAAATCGTTGGTGAAATCCGGGACGAATTTGATGCCGATGAGCTTCCGCTTGTTCAAAAGACAGGGGAAAACCACTATATCCTTGATGCGAAACTGCTGATTTCAGAAGCAAATGATCTTCTGGGTACAACATTATCCGATGATGACGTGGACACCATCGGCGGCTGGATCATGACGCAGAAGTATGATGCAGCACAGGGAGACTTTATTGAAGAAGAAGGTCACAGATTTATCATTAAAGAAATGGATGGACACCATATTTCTTATATTGAAGTTTTGAAAATTTAATCTATATTTATTAAGACTTTCACTTAAAGTTTGTTGATTTTTCATTTTTCATTACTTAGTTTAATTTGCTT
>NZ_NPDG01000053.1:0-8483 GCF_002272225.1 Bacillus sp. 7894-2 | reverse complement strand
AAATCAACGGACAGAATACAAAAAACAATAAACTTAGTAAAAAGGCCTTTATTTAAAACCGGGAGCGCACTATTTGCTCCTGGTTTTTTACTGCCTAAGACACGTTTAAGCTGTAACTTTTTTAGCCCCTTATAAAATTTTTTATTTTTCCGAATCTTTTTACTTCATATTTTATGAATAGTTTCATAAAATAAATGTAATCCTTTTTTCCAAACTGCTACGTTTGACTGTATGGTTTCCGCTAACGTATAATTGATTCTAACTATATCTCTTGTTGTAAAGCATTATTATGGAGATATAAGTATTCAAAGCAGAGGTGATATGATGGGGCTTACTATCGTATCGGCGAATTAGCCAATATTGCTAACGTTTCAAAAAGAACGATTGACTACTACACTAGCATTGGCCTAATTAAAGCGAAACGCTCAAAATCAAATTATCGCATATATTCAGAAGAAGTTTTGTCTGATCTAAGATTTATAGAAGAATGCAAAATACTGCATCTTCCGCTTGAAGAGATTAAGAGAAAACTAGAAATGAAAACGAAAAGGGAGATTCAGACAGGGGAAGTTGAAAAGCACATTAACGCAGTCACATTACAGATGAAACAGCTGCAACAGGAAATAACTGTGCTCATGCCGCTCATCAATACAATGAATGAGGAGCAGAAAGATGGCTTCTCCAGAAAGCTGACTGCCGAAAGTACTGCATTGCTCCGTTCCCTTTCCGGCTTAACAAGCTAATCCCATTTTTCACAAAATCAGGAGGTGACACCCTGCCCGTTCAGGCGGGATAAGGGGAACTTATTTGGACATATTAAACTTGGTTTTTATAGCCATTTTAATTGCTTTAACGGCTTTTTTCGTTACTTCGGAATTTGCCATTGTTAAAATACGAAGTTCCAGAATTGATCAGCTAATTGAAGAAGGCAATAAAAATGCAATTGCTGCGAAGAAAGTGATTTCGAATTTGGATGAATACCTTTCAGCCTGCCAGCTGGGAATTACCATTACAGCACTTGGTCTTGGCTGGCTGGGTGAACCGACAATTGAACACCTGCTGCGTCCGGTGATAAATAGTTTCGGTCTGCCGTCATCCATTTCACATGTTATCTCATTCACCATTGCTTTTGCTTTTATCACCTTCCTGCATGTAGTTGTAGGAGAATTGGCCCCAAAGACTCTGGCGATACAAAAAGCAGAAGCGGTAACACTTTTAACAACACGTCCTTTAATCTGGTTTTACCGGGTTATGTATCCGATCATTTGGGCGTTGAATGGTTCTGCCCGCCTATTGACCAGCATGTTTGGATTAAAGCCTGCTTCTGAACACGAATTAGCGCATTCTGAAGAAGAACTTCGCATTATTTTATCAGAAAGCTATGAAAGCGGCGAAATTAACCAATCTGAGTTTAAGTATGTAAATAAAATCTTTGAGTTCGATAATCGGATCGCGAAAGAAATCATGGTTCCGCGTACTGAAATTGTTTCTCTCTCAAAAGATGATACGCTTGAAGACTTTCTGCAAATCGTTCAGGAAGAGAAATTTACTCGATACCCCATTATAGATGGAGATAAGGATCATATCATTGGCATGGTCAACATTAAAGAAGTCATGACAGATCTCATTATGAACCGGGAATTATCATCAAGCACGCTTGAATCTTACATTCGTCCCATTATCCGGGTCATTGACAGCATACCTATCCATGAGCTTCTGCTAAAAATGCAAAAAGAACGCATCCACATGGCCATCTTAATGGATGAATACGGCGGTACCTCGGGGTTAGTGACTGTTGAGGATATCATTGAAGAGATTGTCGGCGAGATCCGTGATGAGTTCGACATGGATGAAGTACCGATGGTCAGAAATACGCAAGAAGGCCAATATATCATCGATTCAAAAGTTCTCGTCAGCGAAGTCAACGACTTGCTGGGTACCGGTATTAATGATGAAGATGTTGATACCATTGGCGGATGGATATTGACTGAGAATTACGAAGCCAAGCAAGGTGATATAATCGAGCACGAAAAATATCGATTTAAAATTCTGGATATGGAAGAGCACCATATTAAGTATGTTGAAGTGACAGCAGTACCTGAAACAGAAGAGCCGGCACCTGCAAAAAAAGTCCCATTTACTGAATCAGAAGTATTGTCTTAAATAACCAAAGGAACAGCCCGCTGGAGGGCTGTTCCTTTTATTTGTTCTTATTGCTCCCGCGGAAATCTAATCGTAAATTTGGTCCCTGCCCCTTTTTCACTGCTGACAGCAATTTCTCCGCTGTGCAGCTGAACAAGTTGTTTGACAATGGAAAGGCCAATGCCAAATTCACCAAATGAATGATTGGTCCTGGATAAATCAGCTTTATAAAAACGCAGCCAGATCGACTCAATTTCTTTCGGGTCGATGCCTATACCTGTGTCTTCTATTACAATCAATGTCTGATCGGTATCTTCTTTGCCCCTTAAAAATATGGAGCCCTGCTCGGTGAATTGAATGCTGTTCTTCACAATATTTACCAGAATTTGAATTAACCGGTCATAGTCCGCATACACCGAAACCCCTTCTTCAGCCTCTATATAAATCCCGTTACCTTTTTCCTCTGCCTGAATTTCCAATTGTTCCTTAACAATTTCAAAGGCTTCCATGAGATCAATATCCATTTTATGCAGCTGCAGCTGATTGGAACGGATCTTCTCATAATCCAGATTTTCATTCACCAGCCGAATAAGCCTCTTTGCTTCCCTGTCTATCAGGATCATCCCTTTTTCTGTATCAGCCTCCGGGATCAGACCTCCCTTAATGCCTTCAGCCAAACCGCTGATAGTGGTCAATGGAGTCCGAAGCTCGTGCGAGACATCTGCGATGAATTTCCTTCTTCTATTTTCCAGTCTTCTGATTTCTTCATTAGATTCCCTGAGTCTTGCTGCCATATCATTAAAGTCTTTGGCCAATTCCCCAATTTCGTCCATATAGGTGTAAGGAACATTGATATCGTAGTTCCCGGATGAAATCATAGAGGCAGCATTCCTAAGCTCCGTTATCCTCTTGATCAGATTTTTAGAGAGAACCAAACTTAAAAGGATGGTCGCTGAGAGTGAAATAAAAATGGTATATAATAAAAATCGATTTAATTGGCTGACAACCTCCATAGCACCTGTTATTGGGGACAGAAGCAAAACTCCGCCAACAAGATTGCCCCCCTGCATATATGGCAGGGCAACCAATGTTACCTCCTGGCCGAAACGTTCTATATCATGCTTTACAGTTACTTTTTTTCCTTTCGAAATTTCTGCCCACTCGGATTTGGTCAGCTGAATCATCGGATCCGATTTAAGTTCAGGGTACAAGACCCTCCCTTTATGATCAAAGAGAATATATTTGATATTTCTCGCATCAAGCAGCTGGCTGTATTCTGTCAGAAATTGTTCATCCCCCTCTATCCTGACTGTTATGTCTGTCAGGATCTGCTCTCCATAGGAATCGAGCTCTTCCACTTTATTTTCAAAAATATAATTCTCGACAAACTGGGAGAATAGAAGGCTTAATAACAGGAATGCCAGGATTAGAATGCTGACATGACTGATCAGCAGCTGATAAAAATACTTAACCTTCATTTTCCGCTGCCGTTTCATCGAATTTATAACCCACCCCCCATACTGTATGAATAAAAGGCTGCTCATCCGTGCCTATTTTTTTCCGAAGCCTTTTTATATGTACATCTACGGTTCTTTCATCTCCATAAAACTGATAACCCCATACACTATCGAGCAGCTGCTCTCTTGTAAAAACCTGTTTGGGATGTTTTACAAGATAATACAGCAAGTCAAATTCTTTTGGGGTCAAATTCTTTAAAAGCTGCCCATTATAATATGCCTCTCTGGATTCTTTGCTGATTTTGAAATATTCACTGGCAACATAGTGATGTTCATCTGCTCCTGCTTCAGCCTGGAACCTGCGTGTCACGGCTTTAATCCTGGCCATCAGCGTCAGCGGACTAAATGGCTTGGTCACATAATCATCGGCACCCATTTCAAGTCCCAGAACCTGATCGGATTCGCTGTCTTTAGCCGTCAGCATAATAATCGGAACCTTGCTCAGTTCTCTTATTTTTCGGCAGAGTGTCACTCCATCCATAACCGGAAGCATCCAATCGACGATAATTAAGTCCCATTTTTCTTTATTAAAATGCTCAAACCCCCTCTGGCCATCGTGAACAAAAAACCCCTGATACCCTTCTTTCATAAAAAACATCTCAAGCATTGAACAGACACTTTCATTATCTTCCACAACAAGTATTTTCAATTTCCCTTCACCGCCCTGAACAGTCTTTTATTCTTAATGTAATCGATATGAGTGTTTTATTTCAATGAATAGCTCTGACCTTATTGTTTTTCTAAAGAAATTCAGCCAAATTCTTTATTGTTATCAATATCTTGGGAAATGCTAATTACGACACATCAATTTGAAAGGAGTGCAGTGTAAGATGACTAAAAAATTTCTTTTAATAGTATCTTTTTGCTTTGTTTTAATAGGGGCCGCTATTTCGGTTCATGCTGAATCAGCGCCAAGGGGAAAGGCACCAGCTCAGGAGCAAATACATGAACACCATCACAGATTGATCGATGAATCCTTGATGAAATCCCTTCAGGAACAAGGATTCACGAAAAGAGAAATCTTCATAGCTGCCCACATTGCGAAGTTTTCAAATAAACAGGTTACAGAGGTATTGGCTTTTTATAAAGAAAATAACTCCTCCTGGGAAAAAACAGCTCAGCAGTATGGGGTGGATTTAGAAAAAATAAAGAAGCACCATCATCATATGGATAAGTTCCTTGAAGCGAACAGGGAGGTTGTTCTGCAAAAGGTCTCCGAGTACTCCGGCAAATCGACTCAAGTGCTGCAAGGGTATCTTGACAAAGGAGTTCCGCTTCGTTTCCTTGTTTCAGGTGCAGCCATAGGAAAGGCGGCAAATAAAGATTTTGGTGAAATAGTCCAATTGATGGAACAGGGAAATTCATTACAAGAAATAAAAACAGAATTAAATGTTGATAAAGAAGAAATCCATGCAGAAATGAAAAAACTGGTTGATGAAATTCACAAGGAAATCAGTAAGGCAAAATAATAAGGTAAAACCGCAGAGTCAACATCTGCGGTTTTGTTTTATATAAAACAGATTTATAATGAAAGGGAGAGGTGAAACAAATGACAGATGAAAACCCGTTGTACCCTGCCGACCTGGATGAAGAAACTTTATTCATGGTTTCCCAGACTTTTAAAGCTTTATCCGATCCAACAAGGCTTAGAATTCTTCACTTATTATTTCACGGAGAGTATTCTGTAAATGAAATTGCGGAAAATCTATCCCTGCTTCAATCTACCGTTTCTCACCAGCTTCGCTTTTTGAAAAACCTGCGTCTGGTAAAATTCCGCCGTGAAGGAACAACTCTCTTCTACAGCCATGATGATGAACATGTTATAAGTTTATTGAACCAGGCTATTGAACATAGCCAGCATTCATAAGAAAAGCGGAAGCGCCTTGCCCACCCCCGACAAGCATAAGACGAGCCTCACGACGGTAAGGCGTCCTTTGCCTTGCTGGGAGGATTGGCTTATGACCTCGAGGGGGTAGGCGCTGGAGCTAGACAGTTATCGTTCTTAAAAATTAATACTTTCTTATTTAAGCTGTCCTTAGGGCTTTATTAATTGCAGCTTTCATTATGGCCTGGACAGCCTTTTCTTTCTCCCTCCACTTGTATCGTGCTATGCTCAATCCCATATTCATCATGCAGCACAGATTGAGCGGCATGAAGGACTGCATCGTGTCCACCCTCATTTTCAATTACAAGATGGCAGCTAAGAGAAGGAAAACCGGAAGTGATCGTCCAAATATGAAGATCGTGAACGTCTTTTACATGTGCAAGTCCGAGGAGTGCACTTTTAATATCCTCTGGGTTCAGGTGGACAGGTGTCCCCTCCATTAAAATGTGGAAAGACTCTTTTGCCACTCTCCATCCGCTTACAAGAATGAGAACTGCTACTATTACACTTGCAATGGGGTCGGCAATGCCCCACCCGAAGAAATAAATTAAAAGGGCAGCAGCAATTGCTCCAACAGAACCAAGCAGGTCACCAAGAACATGCAGAAAAGCGCTCCTTACATTTAAGTTGTGATCCTTATCCCCGCTCATTAATATGAATGCTGCAGCAATATTGACGAGCAGCCCGATCGATGAAATCACGAGCATCCCCATACTTTGGACAGCCGGAGGCTCAAGAATGCGGTGATAGGCCTCATAGAAAATATAGAGTGAAATTAGGAGCAGTGTAATGCCATTTATTGAAGCAGCAATAATTTCAAATCGTTTATAGCCAAATGTTTTTGAATTCGTCGCCTTTTTTTCACCTATTTTGATCGCAAGAAAACTCAGACCAAGCGCAGCTGCATCACTCAGCATGTGCCCGGCGTCCGATAGCAGCGCAAGGCTATTAGTCCATATTCCGCCAATCACTTCTACAATCATAAATGAAGCAATTAAAATAAATGCCCACATCAACGCCTTTTTATTGCCAGTGTGATGGTGATCATGTGAATGTCCATGTCCATGTCCATGCCCGTGACTGTGTCCCATACTATGCACTCCTTTTATATGAATATATGCTCATATATATTATGTATGACTTTGGCTTATTGTTCAATGGTTTTTATTATTCCCCTTTAATTTAGACTAAATGAATAGGCTCAAACATCTTCTGATGAAACCAACAAAACAGCAGAAAATTGTAAAAACTATTGCATGTAATTATAGAAATGCAAAAAGGCTGCCTGACTCTGCAGGCAGCCCCTTTCCCTTTATGCTAGATAAACAAAATAACCCATAAATGCAATACATAGTCCATACATGATGGGATGAATTTCTTGTGGCCTTTTAAGTGCCAGCATTGTAATTGGGTATAAAATAAAACCGAGTGCAATCCCTGTTGCTACACTGAAGGTCAATGGCATCATTAAGATGGTCACGAACGCAGGAATTGCGATTTCCAGTTTACCCCAATCAATATGTTTTACCTCCATGGCCATCAGTGCTCCAACAATGATCAGTGCCGGCGATGTTACTTCAGCCGTTATCACACTGAGCAATGGAGAAAAGAATAAGGCAACCGCGAAGCATGCAGAGATGATTACTGATGTAAAACCTGTTCTGCCTCCTGCCGCAATCCCTGAACTGGACTCAATCATAGAAGCTGTTGTAGAAGTTCCAAGCACAGAGCCTACTACTGTTGCACTGGAATCAGCCAAAAGCGCTTTGCCGGCATTAGGAATTTCATTATTTTTCATCAGGCCAGCCTGACTTGCAATTGCTATTAATGCTCCTGCTGTATCAAAAAAGGCAACAAATAAGAAAGTAAATATCACTGCCAGCATTTCCGGCGTAAAGACTTGATCAATATGCAGAAAAACCTCACCAAATGTCGGTTCAAGGCTTGGAATGGCCCCAACGATTTTTTCAGGCTTATCAATAAGGCCAAATAACATTCCGGCAGCAGCTGAAATGACCATACCATAGAAAATGGCCCCTTTAACTCCTCTTACCATTAAAACGATTGTTAATATAAAACAAAAAACAGCCAGCAGCGTGATAGGAGATTTGATATTGCCAATCGCAACAAATGTCGCTTCACTTCCTACAACCAGGCCAGCATTTTTCAGTCCGATAAAAGCAATAAAGAATCCGATGCCGCCTGCAATAGCATGCTTTAAATCCTTTGGTATAATGTTAATAATTTTTTCGCGTATTTTTAATAAACTTAAAATCACAAATAAGACCCCTGAGATAAATACACCTGTTAATGCCGTTTGCCACGGAATACCCATTCCGATGCAAACAGAAAAAGTGAAGAAAGAATTGAGACCCATGC
The DNA here is from genome assembly GCF_002272225.1 of Bacillus sp. 7894-2. Lineage (NCBI taxonomy): Bacteria > Bacillati > Bacillota > Bacilli > Caryophanales > Bacillaceae > Bacillus > Bacillus sp. 7894-2. The sequence goes on along the minus strand of NZ_NPDG01000053.1, from coordinate 560 downwards.
TCGGGGCAATCCCAATCGGATAATTGGACAGCAGGCCAATTAATAAAGAGCCAATAATAGCCGAGAGTGCCGTAGCAGTAAAAACGGCCCCTTTATCCATTCCGGCCTGGCTAAGGATAATGGGATTTACAATTAGAATATATGCCATTGATAAAAACGTTGTTAAACCTGCAATTGTTTCCTGTTTGTATGATGTTTCTCTTTCATGAAACCGGAAAAAAGATGACATGCCATTCCCCTCCTTTTTTTTTGGAAAATAAAAAAGCTCCGCAAGATGCGAAGCTGCCATAAAGAAAAACAGAAGAAAATAGCATGCCAATTCAAACAAGCTATATCCCCTGTAGTCAAGCTATTTACGGCAGCCCGGTAGAAACGCTCAGACCCTATCTCTGAACATATACAGGTAAAATGCAGGGCGCAGCACATCAATCAGTGTACTGCCCAAACACAATCTATTGATATAATGAAACCAATTCTAGCAAACTCAATTTTGGACGTCAATTCTTTAATTTATTCTGAGAATTCTCTTTTATCTTTAGGCTCTTTTCGTATAAATTGTA
>NZ_NPDG01000052.1:0-20745 GCF_002272225.1 Bacillus sp. 7894-2 | reverse complement strand
CAGCCTATCTTTAAGTTGGTAAAGAAGATTTACGTTAATTTTTTGCGTTAATGGGTAAATAATAAGAAAACCCAGCATGAGGAGGCAGGCCGTTATGTTCATTGTATATGCAAGCTTGATTCTTATAGCAGCATCCCTGATTTTTCTCGGCATCTATGCGTTTAAAACGTACAAGGATGCCAAACCCGCAATTAATAAGCTGACAGCAATAAGCACAGTCATGCAGCTAAAAGCAGATCAAGTAAAAAATGGAGTTGACGAACTGACAGCAACCCAGAAAGAAATCCAGAGGGATATCAATTTTAAGAAACAAACATTTAATAATACAGTGGATGCTGTTAAAGAAACACCGAAAAAAATAAAAAAGTGGTGGAACATTAAAATACCTTTTATCCATCATATAAAATAAAACGAGGGCTGAGCCCTCGTTTTATTTTGTCTTATTTAATTGAAAGTGTACGGTACGCTTCTCCATCGGATTGTCCTTTGGGATCTTTTTTATCATCTTTCTTCCCGGTGCCTGGTTTGAATGTATTATTTCTGTGATAGAGAGCACTTATTTCTCCGCCAATAACAAGTGCAAGGCCGGTTAAAAAGAACCAAAGCATTAATACAATAACTCCGCCAAGACTGCCATATGTGGCTGAATAATTTCCAAAATTGCTTACGTAAAAGGATAAGCCGAAAGATATGATTTGCCACATAACCGTTGCGGCTATTGCACCCGGCAATACCTGTTTGAAAGGAAAATGTTTATTCGGTGCGACTTTATAAAGAATAGCCAGGACTGCAACCATGATTACAAAAGCAACGGCCCATCTCAATACATTGATCAAAATTTGCATCCCATCAGATATATTTATAAAATTCCCAATAAAATTCAGGATCACTTTCCCAAATACGGGAAGAACCATGGCAACAATGAATGCTGCAAGCAGTCCAAGTGTTAAGCCTATGGAAACCAGTCTTGATTTTATAAATGATCTCGATTCCTTTACATCAAACGCATCATTCATGGCCCTTATGAAAGCCTGCATTCCATTAGAAGCCGACCATAATGTACCGATAATACCAAAAGTCAGCAGACCGCCGTTTGGCTTCGTAATGATATCTACCACATTATCCTCGATTACACTAAACGAATCAGACGGCATTACACTCTGCAGATAGGTTAATGCTTTTTGAGGATCCAGTGATAGATATGGAACTATGGAGATAAGCAGAATTAATAAAGGAAAAATGGAGAGCATATAATAATAGGCTTGTTCGGCTGCAAGCCCGGTTGCCCGATCCTTCTTAAACTCCTTCCCGAGCTTCTTGCCAAATTGAATAACCTTATGCATGTAACTGCCCCTCCCTTATACAGCTAATAGCTTGTATGTGTTTATTTCCCCGAAGAGCTTTGAACTAATCGTATTTTCATAAAATATTCAATCAGACTGGTAAAAAAGAGATCACTAACTGCTCCTTAAAAGAGTACAGAGCTGAGCGTATTATTGTAATCCCGGAATCCCTCATCTAATATAAGAAATGGTATAATTAGATATAATGATTATCAGACTTGCCGATTAATTAGTTTGAGCTAAAATGGCACAAGCCATCATATTATATTATTAGCTTATACAGATACTCGGGTATCATATAAAAATGGGGGTCATTTATGAACGTATCACTCGAAACGGCTGTTGAAGCAAATGTACATAAAGGATTGACTAAAGGAAAGCTTGCAAAAAGAATTTTCTTCATCATAGTTGGAGCCATACTTATGGGCGTGGGGATCGAAGAGTTCCTTGTGCCAAATAAAATTCTGGATGGCGGAATAGTAGGCATCTCCATTATCCTCTCTCACCTGTCCGGCTGGAAACTGGGCTGGTTTATTTTCATCCTTAACATCCCATTTTTTTACATAGGATACAAACAGATAGGGAAAACCTTTGCGTTGTCTACGCTGCTCGGGATTGCCATATTATCAGCAACCACCCTTCTTTTGCACGATGTTCCTGTTTTTACTGAGGATTTACTGTTAGCAACGGTATTTGGCGGCATTGTTCTAGGTGTTGGGGTCGGCATGGTGATCAGGTATGGAGGATCCTTAGATGGAACAGAGATTCTGGCCATTCTGGTAAATAAAAAACTTCCGTTCTCTGTCGGCGAAATTATTATGTTTTTCAATATCTTCATTTTTGCTACGGCAGGCTTTGTTTTCGGCTGGAACAGGGCAATGTATTCCATCCTCGCTTATTTCATTGCTTTCAAAACAATTGATGTGGTGATCAGCGGGCTGGATGAATCAAAATCAGCCTGGATCATCAGTGACCAGCATAAGGTAATCGGCGAAGCGATCCTGGCACGGCTTGGAAGAGGGGTTACCTACTTAAATGGGGAAGGTGCTTACACAGGGGATGATAAAAAAGTAATCTTTTGTGTCATCACCAGACTGGAAGAGGCAAAATTAAAAGCCATCGTTGAAGAAATAGATCCCAATGCTTTTTTAGCAGTTGCTGATATTGCGGAAGTCAGGGGCGGAAGATTTAAAAAGAAAGCCATTCATTAAGCTAGTTTATAAAAAACATGAATGTGCCAGTTAAATCAATATAACAAATAAATATACTAGTAACAAAACAAATATTAAAAAGATAACAGCTGTTATTAAATATATTAGAGATCGAGATGATGAGTAGGTTTGCAGGTTAATTCTTTTTCTGACCTGAAAATAATTCAGGGTAGAGTAAACCAGGATTGTCAGGCCGGTAACCAGAGAAAATAAACTTAATGAAATGGCAATGCTGTCTGCAAACTTATTTACTCTCTGCACATTATTAAAATGCAGCGTGGAAGCAAGTACGCCTATTCCAATTACAGCGATCGATGTTCTTACCCATGCCAGGAAGGTTCTTTCATTTGCCAGATGCTGCTGTATGTATTTCGAATCTTTCGTTTCTTCCATCAGAAACAGCTCTCCCTTATCTGAAGCATACTTTTATTTTTACCGCTTAACCACAGGTTAAACATTAAAGGGAACAGCATCAGCTGCCCCCTCCCCAGAATTATAATATATCCATCCAGATCTTAATGGATGTAGCCAGAATTAGTACAGCCAAAATAACCTGGAGAATTTTTGTATTTACTTTCTTTCCTGAAGCAGCTCCTAATGGAGAAGCAATTAAGCTGGCAATAATCATAATGGCTGCAGGAACATAGTCTACCTGTCCGGTTGCCAATTTACCAGCTGTAGATCCGATCGATGAAATAAAAGTAATTGCCAGTGATGTCGCAATCGTCATCCTTGTAGGAATCTTCAATACAACCAGCATAATAGGAACCAGTAAAAAGGCACCTGCTGCACCGACGATACCAGCCCCGATGCCGACAATAAAAGCAAAGAAAGCTGCAAGCCATTTATTGAACTTTACTTGATCCAAAGGGATATCATCCAAGCCTTTTTTCGGCACAAACATCATAATTGCTGCAATTAAAGCTAAAACACCATAAACAAGGTTAATGCCGCCTTCAGTCATAAACCTTGAACCATAGCTTCCGATTAAACTTCCGACTAATATGGCTGAACCCATATAAATAATTAGTGTTTTATTCAGATATCCGCCTTTCCTGTAGGCCCAGACACCTCCGATTGTTGCAAAAAACACCTGTACAGCACTGATTCCGGATACTTCATGAGCAGAAAAAGCAGCTAATCCAAATAACGGCGGAATGTATAATAGCATTGGGTACTTAATGATAGATCCGCCAATTCCCACCATTCCGGAAATATAAGACCCGATAAAACCAATTAAAAATATGACGATCAAAAAAGTAAAATCCATGTGGCCATTCCCTCCTTTTTAAGCAATAAAAGGGAGTCGAAACCCCCTTTTATCTTTACAATAGATTAGCCTTTTTTTATCCAGAACTTTAACACTCCATTGTCATCCTCATGTTTTAAAAGCTCATGTCCAGTTGACTCTGTCCAGGCAGCCAAATCTTTAACAGCGCCTTTATCTGTTGTATGAACTTCAAGCACTTGCCCTGATTCGATTTCACCTATTGCTTTCTTCGTTTTTACGATTGGCATTGGACAAGCTAAGCCTTTTGCATCCAGTATTTTTGCTGCGTTCATATTTCATTCCTCCAATTTTATTATTAGTTTTTTGATAAATCCTTACTAAAAGATTATCTTACAGCACAGCGATTTGGACCGATTTCCATCTCACGCTGTTTTTCTTCATCCGGGCTGATTTTTCCCATATTTGTTTCGCGGATTTCCTGATAAGCATTAGGCTGAGGAGGAAGATTTTCAGAAACTAATTTTCTGAACTCACCTTCGTCTTCGATATTTAATCCGTGATTTTCAGCAAATAATGTGCCAAGCTTTTCTGATACGCTGCCATCCTCATTCAATTCTTCAATAATCATGAAGTGTGCAGGCATAACAACTAATTCGTCTGATAGGTCTTTATAGCGCTTATAAAGTGTTTCTCTTAAATCTCCAGCCCAATCCCCGGCTTTACCGGCAAGGTCCGGACGTCCGATAGAATCGATGAATAGGATATCACCTGAAAGAAGGTATTGATCGTCCACTACAAAAGATGTGGAGCCAATGGTATGGCCTGGTGAGTAAATAGCTTGAATGCTGATTTTAGTAGAACCAATCATGACTTCGTTTCCATCTTCAAGACGGCTGTATTCAAATGTTACTTCTTCAGCATCCTTAGGAGGAAGCCAGTAGGAAGCACCCGTTTTTTCAGCAATTTTTCGTCCGCCAGAAATATGATCTGCATGAAGATGCGTATCAAAGACATGCTTGATCTCTGCATTCTTTTCAGCAGCAAAATCAGTAAATACGTCTGTCATTCTTGTGGCATCGACGATTGCAGCTTCACCGTTTGAAATCACCATGTAGGAAAGGCAGCCTTTTCCGATGCGGACAAATTGATACATTTCTCCGCCATCCTTTAAATCGCCCACTTTAACTGGCTCAAGATGCTCACTCCATGATTTCATCCCGCCTGCGAGGTAGGAAGCATCGCGTCCTGCTTCCTCAAGCATTTCTGCAACCATGACAGAAGAACCTTCTTTTGCACACACTACTAAAAGCTCTTTATCAGCCGGAATTTTATCCAGAATGGATTCAACACCATCAAGAAGGTCAAAGTAAGGAACATTCAAGTATTCAAAGTTTTTGCCTTCAATCTTCCAATCATTAAAGTCGGTTTCATTACGCACATCAAGTATAAATAGTTCTTCATTATGAATAACCTTTTTTGTTACTTCACTAGCAGTCATTGCTTTCATCTTTTTACATACCCCCTAATGTATAATTCAGTTTAAAAAAATTTAGTTAAGCTTCGTTTCTGTCGGTCCATTCCATTCGGACATTCCCGGAACTACATTAATAACATTTGAGAAGCCCTTTTCAGCTAATACCTGGGATGCCATATCACTTCGGCTCCCTGTACGGCATACTACAAAAATCTTTTTATCCTGGTTCAGCTCGCTAATTCTTTCCTCCAATTCTCCGAAGGGAATCGAAATAGCATTTGGAATATGGCCGAATGCATATTCAGCAGGTTCCCTGACATCGAGAACAACAATATCATCATTAGAATCCATCTCTTTTAAAAGATCATCGTTAGAGGCAACAGGCTCAAAAGTTGCAGCTTCACGCTCTTCATTTTCACCTGCTTTTCGTATATAATGCTTAAGCACTCCACCTTCTTCCATTGTGCCAAGATATTGGTGTCCAGAGCTTTTTGCCCAGGCCTGAATATCTGCTTTTGAACCCTTATCTGTTGCAAGTACCTCAAGCACTTCCCCCGGATTCAGATTATTGATTGCTTTTTTCGTTCTTACAATCGGCATTGGGCAGGCAAGCCCCTTTGCATCCACTGAAAAGTTCGTTTTTAAAGTTTCCATTCAAAATTCCTCCTTATAGCTTTAGATAAATAAGTTGACATTACCGTCTTCTGCATCTGCAAGATAAGCAGCTACACCGGCAAATTCCACACCATCAATGATTTCTTCCTGTTTAAATCCAAGAAGGTCGACAGTCATTTGACAGGCTACCAGCTTTACATCCTGTTCCTTTGCTAATTCAATCAAATCTTTAACTGGCATTGTGTTGTGCTTTTTCATAATATCTTTGATCATCTTAGGACCCATTCCAGCCATATTCATTTTAGATAAACCCATTTTTTCCGGACCTCTTGGCATCATTTTGCCAAACATTTTTTCCATAAAAGTTTTTTTGACTTGAATTGGCTCATCTTTCCTCAGAGCATTTAGTCCCCAGAATGTGTGAAAGATGGTTACTTCATGATCGTAAGCAGCTGCACCGTTTGCAATGATATAAGCCGCCATCACCTTGTCATAATCTCCGCTGAATAGAACGATTGTTGTTTTTTTCTTTTCCAATCTTTTATCCTCCCTTTACCCTATTGGGTATTTTTTTAATCAAAAAAATTTATTTATTTGTTATAAGCTTTTAAAACGATTCAAAATACCTTACAGGGTATATACTAGAGTATATTTGACTTTCTGTCAACACCTGTTATTGGCCATTTGCAGATCAGTAATCTAATGGTCCTTCCCAGTTCATCATACCGCCAAGCATGTTAATGACACTAAACCCCTGTCCTTCAAGAAATTGTGCAGCTAATCCACTGCGGTTCCCTGATCGGCAAACCATAACATATTCCTGATTCTTATCCAGCTCATGCATACGGAATTCAATTAATCCAAGCGGAATATGAATAGCTGAAGCTATCTTTCCTTCTTTTACCTCATCTGCTTCCCGCACATCAATGATATTTAATTTTTTTCCTGTAGCAAGCTGCTGCTCTACTTCATTAACAGTCATTGTTTTCATTTAATATTCTCCCCTTTATCTCCAGGCGCTTACTCCGCCTTTGATGTTTGTAATGTTCTTATATCCGGCTTTTTTTAGAATTTTACTTGCTTTGCTGCTTCTCATTCCACTTTGACAAATAACAACTACTTCCTTATCTCTTGATAACTGTCCCATTTTCTGTTGAAGCTGATGAAGAGGCATGTTCTTAAATCCCGGAATATGGAAGCTCTTAAATTCAGCTGATGTTCTTACATCAATGTATTGCTTTGTTTTGTCCTTCATTTCATTCTTCAGCTGAGCAGTTGTCATCTGTTTTACGCCCTTTACCGGAATCAGCTTCTGAGCGAGAAAAATAATAAGCAGGGCGATAATGATTCCATTTGCAATAGTCATTTGCTTACCTCCAAATTTATGTGATTATGCTTTCGTTTTATACCTCATGGGGTATATTATAACTAAATAAAAAAAGGAAGTCAACTGACCATCATCGGCTTTTAACAAGTAAGTTGACAGCCTCTTCAATCATGATGGAACTCTCAATTCCCTTTTCAGCGTTTTCAACAATACATTGTTCAAGATTGGAACTGACAATAACTGCAATTGCTTTATCAATTGCTGATCTTGAAGCTGTTAGCTGGGTAATGACAGATTTGCAATCTTTTTCATCCTCCATCATTTTTAAAATCCCTCTAAGCTGACCTTCCGCCCTTTTGATTCGATTTTTAGTTTTTGCATCGTACAACACACGCTTCACCCCATTTTAGTTTTATTTTACACAGTGACAATCAGGCATTGAAAAACCAACTATCTTAAACCCCTTTTTTCTCAGCATCCTTACTCCCACATTTTTCTCTAATGAGCTGGAGGCAACTAAATGGATCTGGTTATAAGGTATATCGTTTATATGCCGATTTATATATGGAATGGGCAAATTGATCGCTCCGGGTATTTCACAATGACAGGAATCATTATAGTCCCTGACATCCAGCAGGGCTATTCCTTCCTGGGGCAGGCATTGATCTAAATGATAACAAGGTATGTTTCTAATAGGATAATACCTTTTAAATAAAGGGAAACTGACTAGCAGCAAGGTTGTAATAATCAGCAGCATATTTCTCTCCTCTGCGTAAATAATTCAATTACAATTCATATTTTATACCCTATTGGGTATATAGTCAACGCTTTTTTTACAAATAGAAAAACACCCGCGTGGGTGTTTTTCATTAGCAGCAGTCGCTGTCATTGCCTAACAGAACCAGTCTTTCATTTTCCTGATCATGGTCAAGAATCATACTTTCTGTATGCGGTTTGATTTCCGGGTCGATTGCCACCTGGATCTCATTTATTGTTTCGATTATATCATCTGCTTCCGGCTCATCCAGAGCCAGTCCAATTTGAGGGCCACCTCAGCCAAAGCCTGCAAAATAAACTCTAATGCCGCCCGTATTTTTCTCTTGAAGAACCTGTTTCAATAAGTCTCGAGCTGAATCTGTAATTTTCAAGATCATCATCCTTTCCTCAGTTTATCAATGGCTAAAAAGAAAATATTAATATCGGGGAGTCATCTAGTTGCCTTTTTAATACCCCCGCCTGTACACGTTAATATTACTTCAATACTCCTTGGAAAGGGAAGTATTTAGTTTTATTCTGCCCATTTTTTAAAAACCTGAAAAAAAAGACGAACCACAACATACTTTGGTTCGTCCGTCATTTTTATAAATATTTTCTGTGGATGCTCTTCCCATCGTAAGTGAAAAGCATATTCTTGCCTTCAACAATGGTTTCCATATGGACGCCTCTGCCCCAAAGCTGATGTACATATGGAAGTACTTTTTCAAGATATTTAAGATCAAGCTCCACTCCTTCAAACCAGTGCTTTAAGTATAGTTCACCATTCTTCATATAATCGCCGTCAGTAACCGTCAAATATGGGAATCCTCCATTTACACGCATGCTGACAAGCTGATCGCGCACATGCTCCCACTGTTTATCCACTACTTTATAATCCTTGCCCTGTTTTTGGAACAGATACATATCTTCTCTCATGACAAGGTCTTTTGTTAAATAATTTCTTAAAAATGATATATCTGACTCGATTTCACGAACCTCGAACATTTTTTCCCGGCCTGAATTTGGCACTGCCCCGCGCCTTTTCATTTCCTCAGTCGGATTGTTATATCGTTCTTCAATATCTTCAAAAATCTTCAGACCCAGATAATATGGATTGATTCCGGTCTTGGACGGCTGCACAACCCCTGCATTCAACTTTGCAAATTCCAGCGCTTCAGCAGATGTCAAATCCATTTCCCTTAAGATGCGCTGATGCCAATACGATGCCCAGCCTTCATTCATAATTTTAGTTTCCAGCTGCGGCCAAAAATAGAGCATTTCTTCCCGCATCATCGTTAATATATCCCGCTGCCAGTCGGTTAGCTCCCTGCTGTAGCTCTCTATAAACAGCAATAAATCTTTTTCCGGTTTCGGAGGGAATTTCTTATTTTTCTTCTTTGGTTCATGCTTCTTGTTTCTTTCATCCAAACCCCATAAATCATCATAAGGGCTGGCCGTTGCCGTATCACCGCTGCTTTCATACTCATCATCCGAACTCCAGGCTAGCTTCGGCCTCATAAGAGAAGGATCAATATGCTCCTCAATTGCCAGCACGGCATCAAGGAAGGTTTCCACTTCCTTCTTCCCAAACTCAATTTCATAATGCCTTATTCTTTCAGCAGTGGCAGCCATGCTCTCTACCATGTCCCTCTTTGTGTTTTGAAAACGCACATTATTTTTAAAGAAATCACAATGTGCTAAAACATGCGCCACAATTAATTTGTTTTGGATAAGGGTATTTGAATCCAGCAGAAACGCATAGCAAGGATCCGAGTTAATTACGAGCTCATAAATTTTTGATAATCCCAAATCATAATGCAGCTTCATTTTATGAAACTGTTTTCCAAAGCTCCAATGCGAAAACCTGGTCGGCATGCCATAAGCGCCAAATGTATAAATGATTTCGGCTGGGCAAATTTCATACCTCATAGGGTAATAGTCCAAACCAAACCCATTTGCAATTTCAGTAATTTCCTGAATGGCATATTCCAATGATTTATTATCTTCCTCCCGCATTGCCACTCCCCCTTTTAGTCCTTACCATAATCTATGAACCAACAAGAGGATTGATGAGTAGTCTCTTCATAAGCTTGGAACAAATTACATCAAAAAGCGGAGCATTTCGCCCCGCTTTTATTTGTGCTATTGCGCTTTTCTCTCCACAGTGATGCTAACCGCTTTATTATCTTTAAGGTTATGTGTGACCATCACCAGTACGTTTACTGGATTCCCGTTTTCTTTTACGGTAAAAGTAAAGGTATCTGTTACATCTGTTTCAGTAACTTTCTTTCTTCCTCCATACTGATAATCCACCACTTCTTCCCCAGGGTAGTCTTCTTTTACAACTGCGACGGCAATTCTTCCATATTTTTCATAATCCGGTTTTTGTACAGCTCCTGCCAATGAACCTCCCCCGGCTATTAAACAAATCAGCATAAAGATGGATAAATACTTTTTCATTATTCCCTCCAAAGCATATGTCGTTACTTATATTTTTGACCCAGGCTTTGATTTTATGTAACTGAATTTCCTTTAAATGAATTTAGCCAATATATACAGGTAAATGATGAAAACCCATGAATATCAACAAGTCCAAGATTTACTTTGAAATAATATGCCGCATCATCATAAACTATAATCAACTCCTGGAAGAGGAGGAGAGGACAAATGAATAAAGTGGATTACGACCGTGCGTTATATTATACACACCGGTCTGAATGGGATAACCTGCTGATCCTGATGGTCAGGACGGAAGATCAGTTTCTTTCAAAGAAAATTGAACATTTCCTGCATGCCTACAATTTCGAAAATGATTATTCTGTCATTGAGAAACATTTATACTCACTGCTTAGATATATTGACCATGCCAATGAATTATCGGAAAAACAGCTGCCAAACACTGTATTTTATGAACTAACCTGACAAAAGAATTCCACCAATAATAAAACACGGATTTTTTAGTCCGTGTTTTTGTTTTTTTATTGTTTTAATTCCTGCTTAATTTGACCATATGCCCTCATATATATATGAAGTTCATTTATTAAGCCCTCTACCAGTTTGGCTGGTTCCTCAAAAAAGCCATCATTTTCATAATCAAAACAATGCGGGTCAAGGACAAGCTGTTTAGGTATAACATTGGCATACACGCCTCTGCCGGCAATTCTTAAATTATTCAGCGCATTGATACCGCCTTTTCCGCCGCCTGCCACAACCAGCAGACCGACTGGCTTATGGGCAAATTGCTCACTCCCCAGGAAATCCAGCGCATTTTTTAATGCTCCGCTCATGGCACTGTGATACTCAGGGGATGCCAGAATAACTCCATCAGAGTCAGCAATCTGCTGGCGCAAATTTTTAACAGCAGGCAGCCCATATTGTTCTTCTGTTCCATTGTATAAAGGAATTTCTCCAAGGCTTAAGTCGATCAGTTCAGCATTATATTTTCTTGCAATATAACGGGAGGCTATTCCCGTGCGTCCCTTCATTCGCGGACTTCCATTAATAATTGTAAGCTTCATTATAAACTCTCCTTTAAGATCCTATATTATTTAGTATATAGAAACATGCGCTTTTACACATCGTCAGGATGGCTGAGTTTTATAAAGCTTGTTTTAGTACTAATTCAGTAAATATTTCCTCAGACTTTTGGATGAGTTTTTATTTTGTCTCGGCAATTCCATGACGCACGGCATAAAGTGCTGCCTGTGTCCTGTCTGCGAGCTCTAACTTGGACAGCAGGTTGGAAACATGGGTTTTAACTGTCTTTTCTGTGATAAAAAGAGATGAAGCTATTTCTTTATTGCTTTTTCCTTTTGCGATCTCTCTCAGAACCTCGAGCTCTCTCTTTGTCAGCTCTTCAAGCGGCTGTCTTTCCGTACTGTTTTTATTCGTTAAATGTGTAAGCAGATGGGAGGTGGCTTTTGGATGAAGCTGGTTCTCTCCTTTCATCAGCTGGATTATTGCCTGAACGAGGATATCCGGCTCAATATCTTTCAGCTGATATCCTGATGCGCCCGCCTCTATGGCGGGTATTACATGATCCTGGTCTGAAAAACTTGTGAGTATCATGATTTTTACAGCAGGATAATTCAGTTTAATTTGCCGTGTGGCTTCAATCCCATTCATTACAGGCATATCCAGGTCCATTAATACAACATCCGGCTGGTGTGTTTGCATCATCTCAACAGCTTCAAGGCCGTTTTTTGCCTCCCCGATAATTTCGATTTCCTGCTGAGTTTTGAGAAAAAATACAAGTCCCCTTCTTACAACATGATGATCATCCGCTATTAAAACCTTGATGGCCATTTATTTCCCTCCCTTTTCCAAAGGAATGATAATTTCAATATTCGTTCCTTTGTTTGGCTCTGTTATTAATTTGAATATACCATTCAGTGCTTCTGTCCTTTTCTTCATGCTTTTGAGACCTAGAGAAGGGATATCATTTTCATGATAATGAAACCCTCTGCCGCAATCGGAAATCATCATGGTAACTGTTCTTTCATCTACAGTCAGTACTACATCAGCTGTTGACTCACCGGAATGTTTCTTGCAGTTTGCCAGAGCTTCCTGGCCAATTCTCCAAAGTGTTTCTTCAACTTTACCCGGAAGACAAATTACACCCTTAACTTTTGAGTTTAGCTTCAGGCCAAGCATTTGACTGTAAGTCTGCATAGCACATATAATTCCATTTTCCAGTCCGCGCGGTTTGAGCTGCCAGATAAGCGCTCTCATCTCGCTTAAGGCTTCCTGTGCGAGATCCTGCATGTAGGAAAAGGTTTCTTTCATTTCCGGGTTATCAGCCATTTCCGCTCCTCCTCTCGCCGTCAAGCTTAGAGAGAACAAAAGCTGGTTTACAGAATCATGCAGGTCCCTTGCCAGCCGGTTTCTTTCCGCAGCAAGTGCCGTCTCTTGTTCGAGCTGTGTGAGCTTGATCCGTTTTATAGCCGTTCCGATTTGGAAAGCAACAGATTCCAGCAAAGCTAATTCTTCAGGTGAAAAATGGGTTTTGGCAGGTGAACCAATATTAAGTACACCAAACTTTTCCTCTCCTGCTCTCAGCGGTACGGAGGCATGATGGGTTAGCCCATTGGTATCTTTTCTTTGCTCGGCAATTGCATCTTCAATTCTTTTGCATTCAATTATATTTGAAGCTTTGTTTAATCTGCCGTCATTATAGCGGTCAATACACCAGCAATCTCCCTTGCACATCGGTCTGCAGTTATCCGCGGAAAGGGCAGGGGGCAGTTTCTCTTCTGCTGCCAGGCGGAACTCCCCATGGCTGTCGATCAAAAATACCCATCCCGTTTCCAGACCCGTGATGTGAAGCAGTTTTTGCAGCACCTCTTTAAGAAGTGAATCTATTTCTGTTCCTTCATTCAGTAGCTCTGCTATTTCTTTTAATATTCCGATTTCTGATTGTCTTTTTTTCCCCAACACCCGGATCCCCCTTGGTCCTTGTCATATATGTACTTATATTATATAACTTATTTCCCCTTACTTCCTTGGCATTTCGGAGGAAGCAGCCTGCGACTAAAGTTGCAGACAGGAAAAGTTCCCTTACTAAAAACACCGAAGAGCATTCCTCTTCGGTGCAACATTCTATGCTATTGGGTAGTTTTGAACAAATGGATGAAGGACGATTTCATCTATCAGCATGTGTTTCGGCGCAGATGCCATGTAAACAACAGCGTTTGCGATATCTTCGACCTTCAGCCAATCTTTTTTCTCTTCGAGTCCCTGCTTGGATTCTGCAAAAAACGTATCAACCATTCCAGGATTTATGGTTCCGACACGGATACCGTATTCTCTGACTTCCTGAGCTAAAGATCCCGAGAAGCCTTGAACTGCGTATTTTGTTGCCGTATAGGCTGATCCATTCGGGATCGTATACCTGGCTACATCTGAAGAAATGGTAATGATTGTACCTGATTTCCGCTCTTTCATATGCGGCAGTACTGCCCTGCTTCCGAGAAAAACTCCCTGCACATTGACTTCAAAGACCTTTTTCCACTCATCCAGTGTCGTTTCATCAACCTGTTTAAAAAAGCCCATACCTGCATTGTTCACAAGAAGGTCAAGCTGCCCGTATGTCTGAAGAGTTTTTTCAACTGCTGCCTTTACTTGTGCTTCATTTGAGATATCCGCCTGAATGGGCATTACATCTGAAAATCCCATTTTATTGAGGTCTTCTGCAGATTGGTGTATTTCCCCTGAGCTGCCAATCAGAGTCAGCTTCATGCCCTGCTGAGCCAGCTTAACAGCGATTTCCTTGCCGATCCCTCTGGATGCACCTGTTACTATTGCCGTTTGTCCCTTTAACATTGAATCTTCCTTTCTGTTAACACTTCTGGGTGTGAGAATTTATTTTGATACTGAAATACCCATTCTTTCTTCGACGATGCCCATAAATGCTTTTTGGACGGATTCCAGTTTTTCCTTGCTGCCGGCTAATGATGAGTCATTGATTCCAAAGTAAAATTTAATTTTCGGTTCTGTACCTGACGGCCTTAGGCAGATCCAGTTCCCTTCTTCGAAGAAATACTTAATAACATTGGACTTTGGCAGGCCGATATTTTCCTCTGTTCCATCTGCTTCCGTTCTGATTCCTGTTAAGTAATCTTCAACAGCCTGAACTTTCATGCCTTCAAGTTCCTTTATCGGATTAGTGCGGAAAGATGCCAGTGTCTGCTGGATTTTTTCAGCTCCTTCAATTCCTTTGAGAGTCATTGAATTTAATCCTTCAAGGAAATAGCCAAACTCATCAAATAAGCTGAGCAATGCCTCATAAAGGGACATGCCTTTCTTTTTATAATAAGCCGCCATTTCTGTTGCAAGCAGGGCTGCCTGGATAGCATCTTTGTCCCTTGCAAAGTCGCCGATTAGATATCCATAGCTTTCCTCATAGCCAAACAGGAAGCAGTATTCACCCGACTCTTCATATTCCTTGATTTTTTCTGCAATGAATTTGAAGCCAGTTAAAACATCAATGGTTTCTACTCCAAAAGACGAGGCAACCCTGCGGCCAAATTCAGATGTAACAATCGTTTTTAGCATGATGCCATTGTCAGGCAGTGTATTCTTTTCTTTCTTCTGAGAAAGTATGTAGTGAAGCAGCAGCGCCCCTGTCTGATTTCCTGTCAAAAGAACATACTCACCTTCTTTGTTCTTCGCAGCGATTCCAAGCCGATCGGCGTCCGGGTCTGTAGCAATTAATAAATCTGCATTGGCTTCTCTTCCATCTCTCATTGCCAGCTCAAATGCATCTTTTTCCTCTGGATTAGGGCTCTTTACTGTTGAGAACTCAGGATCCGGGAGCTCCTGTTCCTTTACCACATGCACATTTACATAGCCAAGCGCTGACAATGCCTCTCTGACAGGCTTATTGGCCGTACCGTGAAGAGGCGTAAATACTACGCTCACATCCGCTTCATTTGCGGCACCGGGATTTTCTGAAATGGTAAGAAGCTGCTTTTGATAGGCCTGATCAACTGTTTTGCCGATCATGGTAATAAGCCCTTTTTCCTTTAACACATCTTCATCCATTACTTCTATCAGCAATTCGTTTTCCAATTCATTTACCTTGCTTATAACAATATCAGCTTCCGCGGGAATCAGCTGAGCCCCATCAGATCCATAGACCTTATAACCATTGTATTCCGGCGGATTATGGCTGGCTGTAATGACTATGCCTGCATACGCATGCAGGTACCTGACTGCGAATGAAAGTTCGGGAGTTGGACGAAGCTCGTCAAAAACATATGTCTGTATGCCCCTGCTGGCAAGTGTTTTAGCCGCTTCCATTGCAAATTCCGGAGACATGTGGCGTGAATCATAAGCAATAGCCACTCCCCTATTTTTTGCTTCCAGTCCTTTTTCCTCTATGTATGCCGCTAATCCTGCAGATGCCTTTCGGACAGTATATATATTCATGCGGTTTGTTCCCGGGCCAATTTCCCCGCGCATGCCGCCTGTTCCGAATTCCAGTCCCTTATAAAATGCTTCTTCAAGGAGCTTTTCATTTCCCTGCAGACGTTTTAGCTGTTCTAATAATTCATTGTCCAGATCCTCATGGTTTATCCATCGTTCTGCTGCTGTTTTCCATTCCATTGTATGACCTCCTAAAAAAGCTTCTGCATATCCTTTTCGAGTTCCAGATGGATATTCCTTTTAAAAATATCCGAGTTATTTTGACAAATTCCACCCTTAGATTATGTATGTCCAATAAAAGCATTTGAGCGCCAGTTGAAAGGCGCTCAAGCTGCAACTATATATTACTTCTTATATTTAATGCTGTAAATATCATGCCTGCGGTCTTTTAGCTGGCGCACCGTGCCATCCTGCCTCTGGCGGCGGAGGATTTCCAGATCAACATCACCGATCAGGACCATTTCAATATTTGGATTTGTTTCCCCTACAATTCCATCCCTGGCAAACTCAAAATCGGATGGTGCAAAAATGGCAGATTGTGCATACTGAATATCCATATTCTCTGTTTGCGGAAGATTGCCGACCGTACCTGAAATAACCGTGTATATTTGATTTTCAACAGCACGCGCCTGAGCACAATAGCGTACCCTTAAATACCCCTGGCGATCTTCGGTACAGAAAGGGGTAAATATAATTTTGGCACCTTTTTCTGTCGCAATTCTCGCAAGCTCAGGGAACTCGATGTCATAGCAGATTTGAATGGCTATTTTCCCGCAGTCCGTATCAAATACCTTTACTTCATCTCCGCGGCTGATTCCCCACCATTTCCGCTCATTTGGCGTAATATGGAGCTTATACTGCTTTTCAATCGTTCCATCCCGGCGGAAAAGATATGCGATATTATAAATCTCATCATCCTCTTCTTTAACAAAGTGAGAGCCGCCAATGATATTGATATTATATCTGACTGCCAAATCCGTAAATAACTCGATGTATTGCTCAGTGTATTCTGTCAGCTTTCTGACCGCAAGGCTTGGTGAACGTTCTTCCAAAAAGGACATCAGCTGGGTAGTAAATAACTCGGGAAAAACGGCAAAATCGGACCCTGAGTCAGAAGCTACATCTGTAAAATATTCCACCTGATGGGCAAATTCATCGAAGGATTTTATCTGCCTCATTAAATATTGAACCACGCATATACGGACCGGGTAGCTCGTTTTATAAAAGCGTTTGCTCATTGGTCTGTAGTCGACATTATTCCATTCCATCAGGGTTGCATATTTATTTGACTGTACATCGTCAGGCAAATAGTTGGGATTAATCCTCATAAGGGTAAATCCATTCAGGAGCTGAAAGGATAAAACCGGGTCATAGATTTTATGAAGCGACACTTCGTTAACATATTCCCGCGGGTTCATTTCATTGGAGTATTTATGATAGTTTGGAATTCGTCCGCCTATGATGATGCTTTTTAAATTTAAAGACCTGACAAGCTCCTTCCTTTCTTCATACAGGCGATGGCCGATTTTCATTCTGCGGTAATCAGGATGAACCATTACTTCTATTCCATACAGGTTATAGCCTTCCGGATTATGGTTCGTTATGTATCCTTTGTCTGTCACATCATCCCAGGAATGACGGTCATCATACTCATCAAAGTTTATTATAAGGCTTGAACAGGATCCGATGATTTCTCCGTCATATTCTGCAACAAACTGGCCTTCCGGGAAAATTTCCAGATGGCTTTCAAGCTGATCCTTCTTCCAGGGAACCATGCCGGGAAAACATAACTCCTGAAGGGCAATGATATGATCTATATCTGAATGCCGGGTATTTCTGATAATCATTTTCTTCTCGAATTTCGTTAAATCAAGCTTTGTCAATGGTGGTGCACTCCTTCGGAAATAATAATTATCATGGGAGCTAAAAGGACCTTAGCCTCTCCAGTGATATACAAATCTTTTCCCTTTTTTGCTGCATTCGTAACTTCTTAAGTAAATTCCCTCTTAATTATCTTGCTTCTTTTCCTTTGTATATATTTCTATAAAGGTGTTAAATGTCTTCTTTTTATTGTAACCGTTAATATCTTTGCCACAAAAGCCCCATTTCTGCTAATTGTCTGCACATGTTGATTTACAAGGGATGTCCAATAGCTTTATAATTTTAGAGTACATATTAATAAGGAGATTATTATGGAGAAAACACAAACAGACCGGCGGGAGAATTTGCTGTTTATTGCCTGGGCAGCTTCGATTCTTGCTATGTTCGGCAGCCTTTATTTTTCGGAAATCAGGCAATATGAACCGTGCGAGCTTTGCTGGTATCAGAGGATTGTCATGTATCCCTTTGCTGTCATACTAGGCTTGGCTGTGGTTAAGAAGGATTATCGCATCAGCTTATATACAATGGTGTTATCTGCTGTTGGAGCCGGCATTTCCATCTACCACTACTCCATCCAGAAGATTTCATTTATGGCTGATCGTGCAGCAGCATGCGGGAGAGTTCCCTGTACAGGGCAGTATATTAATTGGCTGGGATTTGTTACAATTCCTTTTTTAGCATTAACAGCTTTTATTATTATTTTTATTTGCAGTTACCTTATCTGGAAGAAAACGAAGGAGGCAGCAGAATAATGAAAAAGGTCATTATATTTCTTGCCATTATCGTTGCATTATTTGCAGCAGTTGGAATGTTAACTAAAATGCAAAACGAAGAAAAAGTGTCAGAGAAAAATCCATATGGAAAGGATTCACTTCATCCTGAAACAGTCAAACAGCTTGAAGACCCGAATTATCAAAACCTGATCCTTCCCGAGGAATTGGACAAAAAGTTAGATGAAAAAGAAGATGTAACGGTTTATTTTTATAGCCCGACATGCCCTCATTGCCAAAAGACTACCCCTGTGGTGGCTCCGCTTACAGAAGATATGGGTATTGATCTGGTGCAATTCAACCTGCTTGAATTTGAAGACGGCTGGGATAATTACGGAATTAAGGAAACTCCAACAATCGTTCAATACAAAGACGGCAAAGAGGTTAACAGGATTACCGGTTCTCAGGAAAAGGAAGTTTTTGAACAGTGGTTTAATGAGAATTCCAAATAACCAAAAAACGCCTGCAGGCAGCAGGCGTTTTCTCATACAAGCATTTCATTTGCGGCTTTAGCATAAACACTGAATAAATCATTCCGGAGCATTCTCTCTCCGCAAAAATGACTGTAATCAAACGGAAAGGATAAGCCGAATTCTTGAAGTATTTGAACATTCTTGAAGAATATCGCTTCATATTTGCCGCTCATTGGGCGGGATTCAAGAATAGCCATGAGCGTCTGCAGCCCTGCTATAACCTGATATGCCTCCTTTAATGTTCCAAAGTATTCAAAGTGTCTGGTAGAAGTATGTAAAACCCTCTGCTGTTCAAATTCTCTTATATCATCGTCAGTGAAATAAAGAGGAAACACATTTGAATAGAATTTTCGTATTAATTCTTGAATTTTTTGTTCCTGATCAGGAGTTGATGCAAATACAACCTTCACTGATAACCCACCTTTGTAATCCTTGTAATCAGTTCGTAATATATACATAAGAATATCATATTCTAAAAGCTCTTTAGGGTGGTAATTATACCCATGGAGCAGGGATTTGCTGGTATTTATTCCTCCTCCGGAAATAGATGGAACAGGTGTAATGCAAAATAAATAGTTCTAAAGCTCTATAATAACCCCATTTTCAGCAAAATAAAAGGGTATTTTCAATATTACAATAATTTTTAAGATCAACTATTCCTTTTATCAGCTGTCTTTAAAGGCTAAAATATTATTGTCATTAATTTATATGTAATAAAGGTAAGATTATTCAATCAGGATAAGGAGTAATTTATGGTAAAACTGCAAAGGTTTGGTGAATGGTGTGAAATAGAAGTACCTGGCCACTGGGAAGGATATTCAATCGAATATATTGTCCGGTCATTATGGGGAGCACCAAAGAAACAAACACACAATATGAGAATGGAAAAACAGGTGTTATCGAATGATGAACCTGCCAATTGGACAAAACCGGTGCATGCAGGAGATAAATTAAAGTTTCAATTTTTCGAGGATAAAGATCCAGGCGTTATTCCATCTTATTATGAGATTGATGTTCTTTTTGAAGATGACCATATGCTTGTTTTGAATAAACCTGCCGGCATGGACACGCATCCTAACTCACCGGATCAAGCGAATACCCTCGCAAACGCCGCAGCTTTTCATATGCAAATGCAGGGGGAGTATAGAGGCATAAAACATATACATCGCCTGGATCGTGATACAACCGGTGCCATATTATTTGCGAAGCATGCATTAGCGGGGGCTATTCTGGATAAAGAGCTGGAAGAAAGAAGAATTAAGCGCACATATTTGGCTTTAGTCCATGGCAAAATTTTAAAAAACAAAGGAACCATCAGGGAACCAATCGGGCGCGACAGGCATCATCCAACCAGGAGAAGGGTATCCCCAGGCGGTCAGCCTGCTTCAACGAACTATGAATTAATTGAGTACTATCCTAAACAAAATCTTTCACTTATAAAGTGCCGTTTGGATACAGGCAGAACACACCAGATCCGTGTTCATCTAAGCCATATTGGACATCCTCTTGCCGGGGATACTTTATATGGCGGGAAACCTGTTTTTGCACGGCAGGCACTGCACGCAGTAAAGCTTGAGATTCCGCACCCATTCTTAGAAGAGGATATTGTCTGTCATGCGCCTTTCCTGGATGCTCCCGGGATTTTCAAAGGAATTGACCCATATCGTTTCTAACTTAGAGCTGCCTTATCTTAAGGCAGCTTTAGTTTTCTAAGGCTGTTTTCGCAAAGTTTGTTGCT
>NZ_NPDG01000051.1:0-26312 GCF_002272225.1 Bacillus sp. 7894-2 | reverse complement strand
TTTTCTAAAAAGCAGAAGGATAAATGCAAAAAAAGAAGCCCCAAATGGGACTTCTTTAGATTAATTCTATTAGTCATGAGATTTACGCATAGCCCTCATGATGAAGCCTACGATGAATACAAGCAAGATAGCACCAATTAAAGCAGGAATAATAGCAAAGTCAGCTACGACTGGACCCCAATCACCAAGAATTAATGAACCTAACCATGCACCAATGAAACCAGCGATGATGTTACCAATAATTCCGCCTGGAATATCTCTTCCTAAAATCATACCTGCTAACCAACCAATGATACCACCTATAATTAATGCCCATAAAAAGCTCATCATTGAAAATCACTCCTCGTTTTAATTTAGTTTAGCTTTTGTTCAGATAAAGAATTTCATTCAGCTGCGCAGCTTTTGGTGATCTTATCTGCTTGTACAATTAAATTACCCAGGAATCATTATCTAAAACCAAAAATTTAAAAACTATTCTTCTGGAAAAATTTTATAAAACAAAAAAACACCCTTCAGAATGTTATTGCATAAGGATTTTAAAAGTTAAAATTGTCCGGATCGGCATAAAAACGATGGTTAATATTTAATGTATTCTACTGACTCATGTGATCTTCAGTTAATTCAAAATCAAAAGCGATTGCATTAGTGATGCAATCGCCCATCTATATAAACGGCACATGCCGGGATTTTATTTTTTCGCACCCCTTTCCATTTTTTCTCAGGTAAAAATGATTTTCCCGATGAAAAAATGTCCTAAACAAAGGACAGGATCATTTTCGAAAAAAAATAAGCAGCTGACAAAATCAGCTGCTGAAGGTTTAAACTATTATGAAATTGCCTTGTTTCGATCCATAAAAATATAATCGGTGTAGAGGCCGTGTCATGGCGACATAAAGCAATTTAATGTCCAGTTCAGAATCTCTGGAAAACTCCTCTTCCATGGACAGGATCATAACGGCATCAAATTCAAGTCCCTTGGCCAAGTATGATGGCACGATAACGATTTCATCCTTCGGTATGCTTTCCTGTTCCTGCAGCAGTTTAAAAGGAAGCCTCGCATGCTTTTCAAAAAGGCTGTGAATGAGCTGACAGTCTTTCATCGTTTTCCCGATCACCGCAAATGTTTTATACTCTTCTTCTTTCAAGGACATGACCTGTTCCTCAAGCTGTTTTACCAGCTCGCCCCCATCTTTCCTCCTGATAAACTCAGGATTTCTGCCATGGCGGACGACCGGCTCCACCTCGGGGAATGAATAAGGAAGAAGTTTAAGTAATTTATTTGCTTTTTCCATAATTTCCACTGTAGTACGATAGCTTTTCTGAAGCTCTGTATATGTTGCACGGGGGAAAATATAGTCCAGGACTTCCTGCCAGCTCGTGAGCCCCCTGTAGGAATGAATTCCCTGGGCAAGATCCCCCACTAGTGTAAACATATCTGTATCAAGTGACTTTTTTAATGAGAGAAGTTCCATAAAGCTGTAGTCCTGGGCTTCATCAATGACGATATTTTTCGCCTTCAGCTCTTTGGGAATGCCAAAAAGGCTTTCCTGCAGGTAAAGCATCAAAGCTAAGTCTTCCCTCTCATACACTTTTTTTCTAAACAACTTCCGGCAATATTCACAAAGTTTGTGTGCATCGTCAACAGGCAATTTTCCGCCTGATAATTTTGAAAGACGTACAGGGTCTTCAAATAGGTCTTTGTAATACCTGACCAGGCTTTTTTTCGGGAATTGCTTCATGTATTTTGGCACAGCTGTCCTGAAGCTTCTCTTAAGTTCTTCCAGTCTGGATGCCTTTTTATCAAGCGCATCGGAAACATACTGCCTTCTTTTTTCAGGATCTTTTCCTCTGTACAGGGCCCTTTCGATTCTCTCGTCATAATACGTTTCGATTTTCTTAATGATATTTTTCTTTTTCTTAGCCAGATCGTTTTGAAGCACAGCCTTCAACTTTTCCAGCCTTCGATATAGAGGCAGGTATTTGTAATCCTCCAAAAAAAGCTGATAGAATTTTTTGCGGCTGAAAAGCCTGAATTTATCTACCATAAAATCATCACTGGGGCAGAAGCTATTATATATTTCTCTGAGGTAATTAGTAAGAATGGTTTGAAATACAGGCGAACCTTTAATAGATGATGCCCAGGCTGCAAGGTTTACTTCTTCACCTCCCTGGTCTTCAAGCAGGTTCACGAGTTTGCTGTCAGCAGCCATTTTTAGATCCTCGCCAAGACACTCCAGGACATATTCCTGGTAAGTTGTCTGTCGGACTCTCTCCACCCCAAGTTCCGGGAGCGCCTCTGAAATATAATCAATGAAAAGCCTGCTCGGCGCCAATATCATCAGCTGTTCCGGGGCAAAGTTTTCTTTGTATTGATAAATGAAATAACTTATCCTATGCAGTGCAATGGTTGTCTTACCGCTGCCTGCCGCCCCCTGCACAATGATGGGCTTATTCAAATCAGCACGTATTATTTTATTCTGTTCTTCCTGTATGGTTGAAATAATTTCAGTGAGGCGGTTGCTTGAGCTTTTGGACAGTGATTCCTGAAGCAATTCATCTGTAGTCGTGAGGTCAATGTCCCGGATTTCATCCAGAAACCCGTCTTCTATCATATATTGCCTTTTCAACGACAAGTGTCCCGTAAAGCTTTCTTCATAAGAATCGTATTGAACCTCTCCCAGTCTGCCTTCATAATATAAATTGGCTATCGGAGAGCGCCAGTCAACAATAATCTGCTCCTGATTTTCTCTTGAATACAATGAAGTTTTGCCTATGTACAGGATCTCTTCTTCGTTTAAATCCTGCCTTAAGAAATCAATTCTGGCAAAGTAAGGTTTTTTCCGGGCCTTTTTCAGCTGCATTAATTCATCTTTGGACATTTCAAAAAAAAGGGCATTTGTCAGGAGCGAAGAGTAACTTAAGCTGGATTCAAGCCAGTCAACGTCTTCAAAAGCTTCTTTCATATTTTCCTGAAACTTGTCTTTGCTGGATTCTGACGTTTTAATCACGACATCAATATAACGTTTCGTAAATTCAAGCCGCTGAACTTCTTTCTGAAAATCGGGGTGTTCAAATTGGGATGACATATGTTTCTCCTTTCAAATTTTTTCAGCCGCAATGGAGAAATACATATGAGCGTACGCGTGGGCAGAAAAATATATTATCAGAAAAGTCTGCAATAATCAAGTGGTGACAGGCACCGCCCGAAATTTGTCGAATTGCACAGATATATACATCAGCAATCATTTTAATTTATAATATGAAAAAATACATTTCAGGAGGTGATGGGAATGGCCATTGCAGTTGCAATGCCTGATAATGCAGCGTCTCATGCAAAGCCTGATATTGGTGGCGATACTTTGCATGAGGCGGTAATGAATTAAATATTATCGCCCATTCAGCTAAAACCATTTCTGATATCGGCTTTGCACCTTATTCATTTTTTATTATCAAAATAAATAAGGAGCTGGCAGAAATGAGTTATGTAAAAGCTAATGCCGTTTTACCGGAGAATCTGATCGCTGAGATTCAAAAATACGTTCAGGGTGAGGCTATTTATATTCCCAAACCGGAAAAGGACTACCGAAAATGGGGTTCCCGCTCTGGAGCAAGAAAAGCTCTGGATGAAAGGAACCATTCTATAAAAGGCGCCTTTCAGAACGGCAAAACCATCACCCAATTGGCGGAGGAATATTTTCTTTCCGCTGAAACAATCAAAAAAATAGTTTATAAAAAATGAATTTTCCGCACTGAACTTTGTTCAGTGCTTTTTCATATGCCAAGTTCGTTTCCTAATCATTTTATCCATTTACATTTTTATGCCATTCTTATAATGTGAGGTTGATATATAAAGGTGCTGAAAGTATAGGAGTGTGTATAATGGAACCTTTTATAAGGAATGATCAATATAATTTTATTAAATATCAGACGCAAGTGCTAATTAATGGCCATGCATCTGTCAATGATACAGGGGTGCTGAATGCACTGAAATCCCTTTCTGCTGAAAAGGTATTGGGTCTTTTTGCAGAGATGAGTGAGGAACAAAACCAGCTTCTTTCCCCAGTCAGTGATATTAAAGAAAGAGATCAGGCAGATGCCTTCTTAGCGCATATAAAGGAATATGTAATACCCTTTCCGTCTATAACTGAACAATCGATCAAAAAACTGTTTCCCAAGGCAAAAAAACTAAAAATGCCAGCACCTGAAAATATCGATTTCAGGGAAATAAGTTACTTGGGATGGGACGACAAGGGTACAAACAGGAAATACATGATCAGCCTGCTGGATGGCAAGCTGACTGGCATATACGGAACATTTAGACCTCTTGGCAAAAAAGGAATCTGTGCCATCTGCAACAAACTCGAAGAAACAGGCATGTTCTTGACTGAGGTTAAGGGTTCTCAGTTAGGCACCTATACCAAAAGAGGGAATTACATTTGTCGGGACAGCCGCAAGTGCAATGAAAATTTGATTACACTTGAAAAACTGCATGATTTTATTGGAAGGCTGAAAGGCTAGATTGTCATTTCCCCATAATTAAGGCACCGCCGAATTTGGCGGTGTCTTTTTTTCAGCTGAAAATAGTCTTTTCGTTTATTCTTATTAATAAAGGGAATATTACTGTAATAAAAAAAACTATCATATTTTGTCGATTTCGTATAAAATAATTACGTTTGATTGAAGTTTTCCTAAAATATTGGGGGTAAAAAAATGGTTTTTAAGAAAAAGGACAAGTTTAACACGCTGTTAAGCAATATTTCCATGAATCTAAAGGATAGTGCAATTTATTTTGCCGACTATAAGATCAACAATGTCAGTGATTTAAAAACCTTTTCAAAAACGATGAAGGACTATGAAACAAAAGGCGATTCCTATGTCCATGAAGTCATTAAGGAATTAAATAACGCTTTTATTACACCGATCGAAAGAGAAGATATTCTTCACCTCGCCATGAGCATGGATGATGTGCTGGATGGATTTGAGGAATGTGCTGATTTATTTGAAATGTATTCCATGACACAGGCAGATGAATTTATGCTGAAGTTCGTGGATGCGATTAAGAACTGTGCAATTGAAATTGAAAAGTCTGTTGAACTTCTTTCAACTAAGAAATTACTGCAAATAAGAGATCATGCGATCAAAATCAAAGATTACGAATCCAAGTGTGATGGAGTCCGCCGCCAGTCAATCAAGCATCTTTTTGCTACTGAAAAAGATCCTATCCGGATTATTCAGTATAAAGAAATTTATGAAACTCTGGAAGATATTGCTGACAGCTGCCAGAATGTCGCCAACACGCTTGAAACCATCATCATGAAAAATGCTTAAGGGGCGATCACAATGGATGCAGTATTTGTTATTACAATCTTAATTGTCATTGGAGCTCTGGCATTTGATTTTATCAATGGATTTCATGATACGGCAAACGCAATTGCTACCTCTGTCTCCACGAAGGCTCTTAAACCAAGGCATGCCATCCTATTGGCAGCTGTCATGAACTTTGTTGGTGCCATGACATTTACTGGGGTGGCCAAAACCATAACAAAGGATATAGTGGACCCTTTCACTTTGCAAAATGGTTCTCTTGTCATTCTGGCTGCTTTAGTGGCTGCGATATTCTGGAATCTGCTGACTTGGTATTATGGCATCCCAAGCAGCTCTTCCCATGCAATCATAGGCTCAATTGCCGGTGCTGCAATTGCCGCAGCAGGATTTTCAGCTTTAAACTATCAGGGATTTTTAAAAATCCTTCAAGCACTTATTTTTTCGCCGTTAATTGCATTTGCAGCCGGTTTTATTGTTTACAGCATCTTTAAGATTGTTTTCAAAAACAACAACCTGACTAAAACAAACCGGAACTTCAGGCTGTTCCAGATTTTCACAGCAGCTCTGCAATCATATACACATGGAACAAATGACGCACAGAAAGCCATGGGTATTATTACAATGGCACTTATAGCAAACAACTATGTCACTTCAACTGATATACCATTTTGGGTACAGTTTTCCTGTGCATTAGCAATGGGTCTCGGGACTTCCATCGGCGGCTGGAAAATCATTAAGACAGTCGGCGGAAAAATCATGAAGATTCGCCCGATTAATGGAGTGGCTGCTGACTTAACAGGTGCGATGATCATCTTCGGTGCTACATATATTCATTTGCCAGTCAGTACTACTCATGTTATCTCCTCTTCTATCCTGGGTGTAGGTTCTGCCCACAGGCTTAAAGGAGTAAAATGGGGAACTGCACAGAGAATGCTTATCACATGGGTAATCACATTGCCGATATCAGCAACATTAGCGGGTATTGTATACCTTATCCTGAATGCAATTTTTTAATTTTAAAAGGAGCGGGCCTGGCCTGCTCCTTTTTTATTCCCGGTTATTTAAGTATCCTTCTTGTCACATTCCGGATAACCCCAGGCAAAATGTCAAATGTGTAAGGTTTATAGACCCGCTCAGTCCACTTGTGGCCAGCTTTTCCATAAACACCCAGGTTAATTACAGGTATATTCAAATCCCTCATCGCCTTTAATGGGATAGGAAAAAGGCTTTTTAAAGCAGGAAAATTCTTTTTAAGAGATTGAATGTCCTCATCCGAGCCGTCAAAAGATAAAAAGCTTCCATCCGATAAGTAAGGGAAATATTTGCGGACCTTAAATGTCTCGCCTGTTTTCTCAGTCTCTTCAGCAAGCACTTCCTCCAGACAGCTTTTTAAAAAGATGCCTCTTTCTGCAGTCACATCAATCGTGTTGGCAGGAAGAAAGGGTGTTCCATAAAAAAGAATCACTCTGGGTTTTTTCTCAGGGTCTGATTGATGAAGAGCTTCTACAATATCAAAAGCAATCATTCTGGCATCAGTTTCATGAAGCGAGCTCTTTTTCCTTGCTTCTTCCATAACACTTACCGTATCAATGCCCTTTTCTTCAAGATAGACAAGGAATTCATCTAAAGCCGTCACTTCTGTTCCCCAGTCCAGCTGTCTTTCCGGCAGCTTATTGACGGTCCGAAAATCCTTATAGGCACC
This sequence comes from Bacillus sp. 7894-2, assembly GCF_002272225.1. Taxonomy (NCBI): domain Bacteria; kingdom Bacillati; phylum Bacillota; class Bacilli; order Caryophanales; family Bacillaceae; genus Bacillus; species Bacillus sp. 7894-2. The sequence continues at coordinate 19,285 of NZ_NPDG01000051.1, read as the reverse complement.
TTCCAGGCGGTTCTCGACAGCGATGGACGCATCTTCTGCAATCATTTTCAGTTCTTTCGAAAGCTGCTTGAGAGGTTTCTCATAGAAAAAGTAATTGAAGTAAACCCTGCAGCCAACTGCCGTCTGAACGTCATATCGTTTTTTATCATCCCTCATGTATAAACAGCTTGGCGGAAGCACCAGTTCTCCTTCCAGCTTCTCAGTCAGCTGGAAATTCTGGCTGATGCGCGCAGTCAGCTCTGCAGCAATTAATGTAGGATCAATTCCTGCAAGACTTTCACCGGCGTGGGTCTCCCTTCCGAAAATGGAGAAACAGGGCAAAATCTTGCCTGCTGTACCCGTGTAGATATACTTAGTGGCATCTCCGTCATACAATGGCGAGATAAAATCATTATTTATGGCAGCCATATATTCCAGGCCCATCTTTTCTTTCAGCCTCAGCAATTCGGAAAGCGCTGCTCTGCTTCCTTTATGCTCACCCTCTTCATCAGCGTTGAACATAACCAGCAAATTGCCTTCCAGCTCACCGGGATTTTCCGAAAAATACAGTAGATTGGCGAGATGGACAGCAATTCCGCTCTGCATATCCAATGCCCCTCTTCCAAAAAGCCACTCATTGGACCGGGCATCTTCCTGCACTTCCGGATCAGAGTCGTATTGTTCAAAAAACTCCTGAAGTTTATCGGGGTTATGGGCCATGCCTTGAATAGGACCAAAATCCTGTGTGCCGACCGTGTCCAAATGGGCCAGATATATAATGGTTTTTGTGTTCATCTCCCTCCCCTTGAGGAAGGCAAACACATTCTTGCGGCCCAATTCATCTCCGGGGATTTCCTGGGTCCATACTAAATGATCATTATCCTGAAAAGATGGATACGAACAGATTACTTCCTTTAGAAATTCAGCTTTATGCCCTTCTCCATCTGAATGGTTATAGCTCTCCATCTGCACAAGGGCCTTTGTTAAATATTCGGCCTGCTGACTAAGATTCATGGTTTTAAGATTTGCAAACATTGGCCAACCCCATTTCGTTGTCGTTTGACCTTAGTGTATAAGCATCCACTATCGAGAATCAACACTTTTTTATATCGGGGAAGCAAATAGCATTAGAGAAGCTTTTTTCTATATCTTAGGATGAAACAGCCAATATATAGAATAATAATATTAAGGTCTTGAAATTTTCATCAAAAACGAATATTATATTATTTGTGCTTTCTAAACGTTCGTATTTATCAATTACACATATAACCTGAAAGAAGTTATAGTTTATGGGGGACTTTTTATGTTCAAATTAAAAGAAAATCAAACAAACGTAAAGACTGAGGTCTTGGCAGGCATCACCACTTTCTTAACAATGGTTTATATTGTGGTCGTAAACCCAGTCATCTTATCTGATGCAGGTGTGCCTTTTGAACAAGTCTTTTCTGCAACCATTATTGCAACTGTCGCAGGTACTCTATGGATGGCACTGTTCGCCAATTATCCGATTGCCATCGCACCGGGAATGGGCCTGAATGCCTATTTTGCTTACTCTGTTGTCGGCACCCACGGAAATATTGATTACATGACTGCATTCTCAGCAGTATTTATTGCTGGTATTATCTTCATTATATTGTCGCTTACCCCTTTCCGGGAAAAGCTGATCATTGCAATACCGGATAATTTAAAGCACGGAATTACTGCCGGAATCGGGTTGTTTATCGCCTTTATCGGCTTGCGCTTAACCGGGCTGATTACAAGCCACCCAACAAACCTTGTGGCGCTCGGAGACTTGCATTCTCCTCAATCCATTCTAGCGCTTGTCGGCCTTGCTGTAACATTAATTCTCATGACGCTCGGGATTAACGGGGCTCTATTTTTCGGCATGATTATCACTGCCCTGATTGCCTTCTTTACAGGACAGCTTTCCTTTGACCAGGGATTTGTTTCACTGCCTTCGCTTCCGGATGGAATAATCATTTTAAATCCATTTGAAGCAATTGGAGATGTTATCCAGCACAGTTTATACGCCGTTGTTTTCTCCTTCCTGCTTGTAACGATTTTTGATACGACTGGAACGATGATCGGCGTTGCCCAGCAGGCCGGATTAATGAAAGGCAAAACGATGCCCAGAGCACGTGAGGCCCTTTTGTCGGATTCCATCGCTACTTCAATCGGTGCCATGTTCGGTACAAGTCCGACTTCCGCATATATTGAATCTTCAACAGGTGTGTCAGTCGGCGGAAGAACTGGATTAACAACTTTAACTGTTGCAGGTTTGTTCCTGCTTTCAGCTTTCTTTGGACCTCTTGTCAGTGCGGTATCAGGTCTTGCTGCTATTACTGCACCTGCCCTGATTATCGTTGGAAGCCTGATGATGGGCAGCATTTCTCATATTAAATGGAATGAACTTGATGAAGCATTCCCTGCATTCCTGATTATCTTAAGCATGCCGCTGACATCCAGCATTGCAACAGGTATTGCACTTGGCTTTATTGCTTATCCGCTTATGAAAGTGGTAAAAGGGAAATGGAGAGAGGTTCATCCCCTTGTATATTTATTTGCAGTATTATTCTTTTACCAGCTTGCGTTCCTGCCACACTAACCGGAAGCACCCAGTTAAACCAGATCAAAAGCTTGTCCAATCCGGACAAGCTTTTTTTGCATGGAACCCTTCTATTTCACCCCTGACTCTTCATATTCTAGAAGTATAAGAATGGACAAGTTAGGGTGATAGGCTTATGTTTGAAAAGCTGCTAGTAACTTTAATAGGAAGTTTATTATTAGGCATCGGCATTAACGGCTTCCTTGTCCCCCACCATTTACTTGACGGGGGCATTATTGGCATAGGGCTGATCCTCCATTATTACTACGAATTCCCCACTGGATTAAGCATGATTGTCCTGAGCATTCCATTATATGTACTTGCCTGGTTTTATGAGAAAAAATACTTCTTCTATAGCCTGCATGGTCTTTTGATTTCATCCTTCATTATTGATTTGCTTTCTTCTGTTCGAGGTCATTTTGATATTTCCATATTGCCCAGCTCTATTTTAGGGGGATGCCTGGTGGGTTTTGGAATCGGCCTTATGCTCCGTTATGAAACCAGCACAGGGGGCACAGACCTGCTTGCACAGCTGATGACAAAACTCTTTCCTGTTAATATCGGCGCTTTAATATTCGCAATTGATGGATTGGTTATTTTAAGCGGATTAAAGATAGTCGGTATTGAAAAATTCCTGTACTCGTTTATAACCATACTATTTGTGGGCGCCATGACGTCCTTAACGGTTATAAAAAAGACGGTCAAATGAAAAAAATCGACAGGTGCCTGGCACCTGTCGATTTTTCTTATGCTTCTGCTTCTATTTTTTCATTCATATCGTTATAAAGGTTTCCATCCATTTCACCTGTGACTCTGCTTGTTAGGATACCAGACGTCATGGACCCGCTGACGTTAAGGGCTGTACGTCCCATGTCGATTAGCGGTTCAATGGAGATCAGCAAGCCAGCCAGTGCAATAGGCAGGTCAAGGGCAGATAATACCAGGATCGCTGCGAATGTCGCACCGCCGCCGACCCCTGCCACACCAAAGGAGCTGATCGCTACAATGAGAATAAGCGTAAAGATAAATCCAGGAGACAGCGGGTTAATGCCCACAGTCGGAGCAATCATTACAGCCAGCATGGCCGGATAGATTCCCGCACATCCATTTTGGCCGATGGAAAGGCCGAATGATCCTGCAAAGTTGGCAATTCCTTCAGGAACACCGAGTGACTTTTGTGTTTTTATATTCAAAGGCAATGCACCGGCACTTGTTCTTGATGTAAAAGCAAAGGTCAATACCGGAAATGCTTTTTTCAAGTATGTGATTGGGTTTAATCCGCTTAATGTTAAAAGCAGCAGGTGAATCAGGAACATAATGGCAAGTGCCACATAAGAAGCAATAACAAACTTACCTAAATTCAAAATGGAGTCAAAGTCACTCATGGCGACTGTTTTCGTCATAATTGCCAAAACTCCATATGGTGTTAAACGCAAAATTAATGTTACAACCCGCATGATGATTGCATAGAAAGCATCCACAATTTTTGCAAAAAGTTCAGCCTGCTCTGGAGATTTCCTTCTCACACCAAGATAAGCAATCCCTAAAAAAGCTGCAAAGATAACGACTGAAATCGTTGATGTTGGTCTTGCCCCTGTAAAATCAAGGAATGGGTTGGCCGGAAGCAAATCAAGCATTTGCTGCGGGAACGTTCTTCCTTCAATGCCCTGATACGTTTCTTCAAGCTGTTGCCCGCGGGCAGTCTCAGCATCGCCTCCGCTGATTTGGACAGCCTCCAGATCAAAACCGACAGCTGTTGCAATTCCGACAGCAGCAGCAACTGCAGTGGTACCTACAAGCAGTCCAAGGATAAGGACACTTATTTTTCCAATATTATTGGTTAATTTAAGCTTAGTAAAAGCTCCTAAAATTGAAATGAAGACAAGCGGCATGACAATCATTTGGAGGAACTTCACATAACCTCCGCCAACTAAATTAAACCAGTCTGCAGATTTGGCAATAACCTCAGCACCAGGTCCATATATCATCTGAAGTGCAAAGCCAAACAGGATCCCTAAACCAAGCGCTGTAAACACACGCTTTGAGAATGAGATATGCTTCTTTTGCATAAAGAATAATGCGCCTAAAAGCAGAAACATTACAATAATATTTAAAACTAAAAGTCCTGTACTCATCGGACTGAATCCTCCCCAAAAGATGTTATTATAATGACTTACTATAATACATGTATTCCTATGAGTCAAGTCGGAATTAAAATTTAAATTTTCTTATTATATATTCTACTTCGCTGCCGAATGTTCTTGGTTTTCTTTATACTTGTGCCTAAAACCATTGAAAAACCCGACATTGTAAAAGTGCCGGGTCCAGATAAATAATTCTTGTCCTAATTATTTTTCCGGGAAAGTGCCTTTGTCTTTTCAAAGCATTGTTCCATAGCACTCATGACCGCTGAACGGAACCCTTTTCTCTCCAGTTCGGCAACGGCTTCTATTGTTGCACCTCCCGGAGTACAAACTTCATCTTTCAATTCCGCAGGATGCTTGCCTGTTTCCAGCACCATTCTGGCTGCCCCCAAAATAGCCTGTGCTGCAAGCTCATAAGACTGATCACGAGGCAGTCCGGCTTTTACACCGCCATCTGCCAATGCTTCAATGAACATATAGGCATAAGCGGGCGAAGAACCGCTAATTGCGGGAATTGCGTCCATCATCTTTTCTTCCATAACCGCTGCTCTCCCAATACATGAAAATATTTTGATTACATCTTCCATCTCATCAGGAGAAAGTGATTCATTCGCTGAAAGTACACTCATGCCTTCACCCACCAAAGAAGGAGTATTAGGCATGGAGCGGACTGCTTTAATCTTTCTGCCAAATGACTTTTCCAGGAAAGAAAGACTTATGCCTGCCGCAATCGTTATGATAATGGCATGTGATTGAATGCAATCTTTAATTTCGTCAATAACCGCAGCATGAGCATCAGGCTTAATAGCCAGAAACAATATATCCGCTTCCTCCGCTGCCTCACTATTCGAATAGCGTGTTTGTATATCCCACCTGTTTTTAACGTCAACAAGCGTTTTCTCCGTTTTCGCTGAAGCAATAATCTGCCTTGCAATCACCAGATCAGAATTTAATATACCCCCGATTATCGCCTGAGCCATTTTTCCGCATCCGATAAAACCGATATTTTTATTCATTAAGCACACATCCTGTCTTATAATCCTTTTGCTATTATACTGCACGTATGGTTATGAAAAAATAGCACAGGGTAAAAACATAAGACAGAACCTTATAAAATACTATTGGAGAGATTGAATATGAAGGAAATAACACAATATGCTCCTCTTCCAGAAAGCTTTTACCAGCAGCCAACGCTTCAGTTGGCTGAAGCTCTTCTAGGCTGCTTATTGATCAAAGAAACTGAAGAAGGAATTGCCTCAGGCTATATTGTCGAGACGGAAGCTTATATGGGCCCTGAGGACAGAGCAGCACACAGTTTCGGGAACAGGAGAACAAAAAGGACCGAGATCATGTTCAATGAACCCGGTTTTGTCTACACTTATGTGATGCATACCCATTGCCTGGTTAATGTTGTGAGCGGTCCAAAGGAAAAGCCGGAAGCTGTATTGATCAGAGGGATAGAACCTCTCGACGGACTTGAGTTAATGAAGAAAAGACGTAAGATGGAAGGTCTTAAAAACCTCACTAATGGGCCAGGTAAATTAACTAAAGCTCTCGATATAACAATAGATGATTATGGCCGCCATTTTACCAGCCCTCCCCTTATGATTGCAAAAGGAATTCCTCCCGGGGAAATCAAACGGGGTACACGAATCGGCATTGATAATTCCGGGGAAGCACGGGATTATCCGTGGAGGTTCTGGATGGCTGGCAGTCCTTATGTTTCACGGAACAGAAAATAACAGCCATATAAAAAAACGACCGGAAAAACCCCTTCTGATGGGACTTTCCGGTTATTTATTTGTCTTAACCTGCTTAGTTTTTTTATTTTTTCTTAAATTGGATAGGATAGGAGTAACTGTGCGTTCCGGGAAGAGGTGAATGAAATGAATGCTCTTTATGCTTTTTTGTGGATTTTTGCTCTATGGAAGTGGGGTGACTGGAGAAATTGGAAAACGTATTATCCCACACTGCTTTTTTACATATTAGGGGACTTTTTATATTTATATCTTCTCTCAGACTTTTATCCGATGTGGACTTATGCCCCGCAGGGAATCGATGAGAAAGTGAATTTAACAAACACCCATATCAGCTTTTCCATTATGGCTGTTAAGTATCCGGCAACCATTTTGATCTATTTATACAGATTCCCTGCAGGCAAGCTTATTAAGAAACTGCTTTATATCTCAGGCTGGGTCCTTCTCTATACGGTTAATGAGATTGTTGACATTAAATTCAACTTGATAAAGTACAATAATGGCTGGAATTTAAAATGGTCGATTCTTTTTAATGCTGTTATGTTTACCATCCTCTGGGTGCACCACAAGCGGCCAGCTGCAGCATGGGGGCTGTCCATTCTTTTCATCCTCTTCCTATGGAAGCAGTTTGATGTGCCATCAACTGTTTTTAGATAAATGTCTAATATCATTACAATTTGTCGATAAAAAAACAAGCTATTTTACTGGACTTTTTTTATTAAAGCGTTTATTTTACTATAAAAAGGCAATATTCTATGTATAAGTTTCAATAAATTGGAATGGGATGGTGTTACGATGGCAAACAAGAAAAATGTTAAATCTCCCGGCAAAGATCTGAATATTGGTGCGAATGTTTCATTAAACGGCCTGGTAACAGCTGTTTTTGATAATATGGTCCATGTCCAGATTGGCGCTAAGATAGTAACAGTTCATGTTAAAGACCTGTATTCCGGATTAAATAATCCTTTATTTAATAAACAGCAGGCTTAGTATCCACCATCTCTAAACATACATCAGGAGGGGCAGCTCAAAGACTGCCCCTTCTGTTTTTCAGACCGGCTGTACCTGTTTATACTTCCCTGCCGTGACTGCATAATCTCCAAGCACTTGATAAGCCTTCTTATCGGCTAATGACACAGCTTCTGCAGCTCCCTTAACGAACACGGCCTGTTCTGACACTTTGCTGACGATTTCAACTCCCTCAGGGAATTCATATCCTTCAGCATTATTACCCAGTATAACCCAGAGCTCCTGTTCAGGGACCTTCTCTTCCACCGCAGCTTCCTCATATGCTGAAGGGAAATCGGATTTGCCCACATGAATTAAATCTTCAATAATCGCACTCGCTGTCGGGAACATGCCTGCTCCAGGCCCCTGCAGACTGATATTCCCGACAATATCGGCATCGATTGAAACGGCATTCTGCACGCCTTCTACTCTGTATAGAGGATGGGATTCTCCTGTCAGGACCGGCTTTACTGTACAGCGGACAAAATCTTTTTCCTTCTGGATTGATGCTATATGTTTGAACTTCAGCCCCAGAGAATCAGCCAACCGGATTTGTTCAATCGTAATATCAGTAATGCCTTCTCTTACAGAGTACTTCTGTTCCGGCGCTTTCCCGAATACAAGCTCGCTTAAAACAACTGCTTTGTAAAACGCGTCATAACCTTCAATATCGTTTTTAGGATCGGCTTCTGCATAGCCTTTTTCCTGAGCGATTTTCAATGCTTCGTCAAATGATAAGTTTTCCTCACGCATACTTGTCAAAATGAAATTGGATGTGCCATTTAAAATTCCTTCAATCCGTTCGATCCTGTTGGCATTCAGCAGCTGTTTGATGGTCTGAATGATGGGGATTCCGCCGCCGACTGTTGCTTCAAATCCCAGTGATACATTCTTTTCTTTTGCCAGCCTCGCAAGCTCACTTCCATGAAATGCAAACATCTCTTTATTCGCTGTAATGACGTGGCATCCTCTCGATATGGCCTGGCGCAGATACGTATAGCCCGGCTCCCTGCCAACAATGGCATCAATGACGACATCAAGCTTTGGAAGCTCAATAATGTCCTGAAAGTCATCCGTTAGCAGCACATCATCATCAGGCAAAGAATGTTTATTCACATTTTTGACCAGGATAGCGGAAACCTTCACTTCTTTCCCGAGTATCGCCTGAAGCCTTCCCTGATGCTTTCTGATTATTTCATATACTCCTTTTCCAACAGTTCCATACCCCAATAGCCCGATGGTTATCGCTGACATTATTTATTCCCCCTTACGAAAATAGCCAAATTTAAAGCGTGGATTCCAATCAAAACAAAAAACCCCTTCCGTCCATTACAGACAAGAAGGGGTTTGAATTAATATTCCGTTCATTCCGCCTTCTTATCTTCGGAAATTGTATTCCTCTGAATTTGGCACCGTGCATAAATGCTGGTTGCCGAGGCTTCATAGGGTCAGTCCCTCCGCCTCTCTTGATAAGAAGTTTCTAAGTATTCAATTTATATGAATCATAAACATTTATCAGGATTGCGTCAACCTTTTTTGAAAAATATTTTCTTCAGACGTTTTCACTTTCATTGAAATCTTCTGTTATGATCTCAAGAAAATGCTTAAGAATTCTGGCAGTCAGCCCCCAGATGACCTTGTCCTGGAAATAGTAAAATACCTCTTCCGCTCTCCTTGTCTGCCAATTGTAATTTTCACCTCCGGCGATTAAGTCAAAAGGAAAATTTTCTTCAGGCTCAACTTTAAAATTTACGTGAAATGTTTCAGGTTGTACTTTTTTCAGAAATGAAAGGGGGACGGTAAAAACCTCTTCTACTTCATCAGGGTTCGGCACAATCTTGTCCGGGTTTTGGATGATGCCTGCATAAGGGTAAATAATTTGACCGAAGGAGATCATGTAATCCAGCGGGGAAACATTTGTGATGCTGTCTTCGCCCACACCGAGTTCCTCAGAGGTTTCACGGATGGCTGTATGTTCTTCATCCCTATCTTCCGGATCTATCCTTCCTCCGGGGAAACATACCTCCCCAGGCTGCCTTCTCATTCTTAGTGAACGCACTTCAAATAGGACATGTACCTCATTATTGATTTCAACCAGCGGAAGCAAAATAGCGAACTTCGAAAATCGCTCACTCCCCAAAATGATGGGGGTTCTGTTCCATAACCTTTTAGCCAGTTTCTCAATCTCCATATCTGCCCACCTCCAGCAGCAATTCAGTTATTATATCTTTATCATACTGTATTCTATGCGTTTTATTAATTTATACGGCTTGTGCCATATAATGATTCAGGACTATAGGCTATTGCATCCAGCCCTTCAAAAGTAAAAGAACGTTTCTCCGCCAGTAATTCAGGGAAATAAAAATATATCATACTACACTGGGAGTGAAAATATGAAGAAGAATATATTAATAGGCGGATACGATACTCAGCAAGAGCTTAAAGAAGCCATTGAAGGTGCAGGGTCAAATGGATATCAGAAGGAAAATCTTGTGATCGTCTCAAAGGATGGCGCAAATCTTGAAAGCTTTGCAGACAATTACGGAGTGAACTTGCGAATAGTCGGTTCCCAGGAGCTGGGCAATCAGCGTTTTCTTGATTCTGTTAAAGCTCTTTTCATGGGGGAAGATCCGGCCACAAGTTCAGGGATTGATCCCGATAAAAAAGATGGTACACGATTTGATGAACATGACCTGGATCGATACGCAAGCATGGTTTTTGATGGAAAATATGTCTTAATCGCTGACTATTATGGGAAATATCCAAACTCCACGCAGGACAATCAGAGAATCACTGCCGAAAACTCTGAAGGATATATGGAGAGTGCTTCAGCCCGGGAGGTTGTCCATGAATCGGATATCAAAACACTGGCAGATAAATCCGCTGATACATGCTGTGCCAGCGAGAATCCCAGTCGTGTTCAGCATTCACATACTTCAGCAGAGATGAAAACCAGTGAAGTAAATCGGGAAGAAGTGCATACAAAAGACAGGCTTAAATAGCATCAGCCCCCTGAAAATGGGGGCTTTTTGCTGAAACGAAAAAGAGAGGTTTCCCTCTCTTATGCATATTTCTTCTTATCCTCTTCCTGTTTGAAAAAGCTTTTCATCGCATGGAATACATCTGCTTTTTGCTTAAGAATATAATATCGGAAATCATCATTTTTGATATTTTTATAGGCGGACATCAGAGTCGAGTGGCGGTTGTACTGGTTGACCTCACCGTATCCAAACATATTGGACACTTTCATCAGGTCTTCTACCAGCTTCACACAGCGGGCATTATCAGAGGTCAGGTTATCACCGTCTGAGAAATGGAAAGGATAAATATTAAATTTGCGCGGATCGTACTTGGCATCTATCAACTCAAGCGCTTTTCGGTAGGCAGATGAACAAATCGTTCCACCGCTTTCTCCTTTTGAGAAAAAGTCCTCTTCTGAAACCACTTTTGCTTCTGTATGGTGGGCAATAAATTCAATTTCCACTGTTTCATATTTGGTTCTCAGGAACCGCGTCATCCAGAAGAAAAAGCTTCTGGCCATATACTTTTCCCAGATCCCCATTGATCCGCTCGTATCCATCATCGCAAGCACGACAGCCTTTGAATCGGGCTTTACTATTTCATTCCAGGTCTTAAACTTTAAATCTTCCTTATAAATTGGATGGAACGCTGCCTTTCCCTTCATTGCGTTGCGCTTGAATGCCGACATCATGGTCCTTTTCTTATCAATATTGCCCATTAATCCTGTCTTTCTGATGTCATTAAATTCAATATCCTCTATCACATTTTCATCCTGTTCTTTTCTCTTTAAATTAGGCAATTCCAATTGTTTAAATAAAGCTTCTTCAATTTCCATGAGTGATACTTCTGCTTCAAAATAATCCTCGCCTGCCTGGTCGCCTGCTCCTTGCCCCTTTCCGGGTCCTTTCTTGCTGCCGGATCCGTCACGGGCCACTACATCTCCAATCTGGCTATCTCCATCGCCTTGGCCGACATGTTTGTTTTTATCATAGTTATAACGGATTTTGTATTCATCCAACGAGCGAATCGGAATCTTTACTACTTCCCGCCCATTCGACATTACAATGTTTTCTTCCGTTATTAAATCAGGCAAATTGTTGCGGATTGCTTCCTGGACTTTATCCTGATGACGCTGCTGGTCATCATAGCCTTTGCGATGGAGGGACCAATCTTCTTGGGAAATCACAAACTGATGGTTATTGACATTCGTCATGTTAACCCCTCCTTTTAAATTAAATTTCACACATTACAGCTTTCCAACATACAATATCGCGAGTGTCAAAAAAAGATGAAACATCCCCATTTCAGCAGTCTGCCTTCATTTCATAGACTCATTTCCCGGCAGTGATTTTGATATTAATGCACCAATACAAAGAAATGTTTATTACTCTATCATATGCGGGAAGACAAAATAATTTACAAATAATTTTGACAATAAGACATTCGAAGCATCTTTTGGACAAGCCCATTTTTCAACAAAAATAAACCTCCGCGTTTAGCGAAGGTTCTTGTCTTTGTTTTTATTTTGAATGGGGTCCGGATATTTATCGTAATCCTCTTTTAATTCTTTATTGGTCCGGAGATTTTCCATCTGCTTGCCCAGGTTTTCCATTTCCTCAATATTTTCCGCCATTGAGCTGTTTCTCGGTGTATAATCCTTATCTAATTCTTTCTTTTTCATGAATATCACCTCTGCTGTATTTATACCCCTAATTGGGCCAATCTAAACTTTTATAATGGTTCTGAAGCATAAATATGGCCAAGTGTAAATAGGATTATACAAAAGGGGGGGATTTTATGAGCGAAATCCTTTGCTGCAGCTGGTGCGGTGAATTATCGATATTTGAGCGGACCGTTTACCTTGAAAATAAGCCAGTCTGTCCGGAATGCCAGAAAAAGAAGAAAGAACCCGCATTAAAAATAGACAAAAATTGATAAGAGGCTTTTCGAAGCCTCTTTTTTATATTTATTAAATCTATTAATTACATACTAAAAAATAAGCCTGGCAGCAATACTGCCAGGCTCATCATTTATCGATTCAGCAGGCTTCCCACATAACGGAGCAGTTCGTTTGCAGATGTAGAGTTATAGCCATGTTCGTCGATTAGACGTGCTACTACCTCATTCACCTTCTTCAGCTGCTGCTCATCCGGCGTTTTGGAAGATGTTGTGATTTTCACGACATCCTTCAGGTCAGCGAAGAGTTTCTTCTGAATTGCTTCACGAAGGCGGTCATGTGAATTATAATCAAAGCGCTTGCCTTTTCTGGCATAAGCGGAGATGCGGATGAGAATTTCCTCCCTGAATGCTTTCTTCGCATTCTCGGAGATGCCGATTTGCTCTTCGATTGAGCGCATCAGCTTTTCATCCGGACTGATTTCCTCACCGGTTAATGGGTCGCGCAGCTTCGCTTTATTGCAATATGCTTCAACATTATCAAGATAGTTCTCCATAAGCGTTTTCGCAGATTCTTCATAGGAGTAAACAAATGCTTTTTGGACTTCTTTCTTGGCGATATCATCATACTCTTTGCGGGCCAGAGAAATAAAATTCAAGTATCTTTCCTTAAGCTCTGGAGTAATGGATGGATGCTGATCCAATCCTTCTTTAAGCGATCGCAGCACATCCAGCGCATTAATGCTTGTGATATTTTTGCGGATAATTGTCGAAGAGATCCTGTTGATGACATAACGCGGGTCAATGCCGCTCATGCCCTCATCTGCATGCTCTTTTTTCAATTCTTCCACATCTGCCCTGTTATAGCCTTCAACGCTCTCTCCATCATACAAACGCATTTTCTTAACTAAATCAATATCGCCTTTTTTCGGATCCTTCATGCGGGTTAAAATCGTAAACATCGCTGCCACTCTTAAAGTATGCGGTGCAATGTGCACATTGGAAACATCGCTTTCACGGATCATTTTATCGTAAATCTTCTCTTCCTCTGAAACCTTTAAATTATATGGGATTGGCATAACGATTATCCTGGAATGCAAAGCTTCATTCTTTTTATTGGAAATGAATGACCGATACTCTGTTTCATTCGTGTGAGCGACAATTAGCTCATCTGCCGATATCAGGGCGAAGCGTCCGGCTTTAAAGTTGCCTTCCTGAGTCAGGGACAATAAATGCCATAAAAACTTCTCATCACACTTCAGCATTTCCTGGAATTCCATCATACCCCGGTTTGCTTTATTCAGTTCCCCGTCGAAACGATAGGCACGAGGATCGGATTCTGAACCATATTCAGCAATAGTTGAAAAGTCAATGCTTCCAGTCAGATCAGCAATATCCTGGGATTTGGGATCTGAAGGGCTGAAGGTTCCAATCCCCACCCTGCGGTCTTCTGAGAAAATAATTCGTTCAATTATAACATCTTCTATGCGGCCGCCATACTCCTGTTCGAGACGCATACTATTCAGTGGCGACAGGTTTCCTTCAATTCTTATTCCATACTCATCATAAAAGTCCTTGCGGAGGTGATGCGGAATTAAATGAAGCGGATCTTCATGCATTGGGCAGCCCTTAATAGCATAGACCGCGCCCCTTTCAGCATGGGAATATTGCTCCAAACCTCTCTTTAGCATTGTCACTAAGGTTGATTTACCGCCGCTGACCGGACCCATTAACAAAAGGATCCTTTTACGGACATCAAGGCGTTTGGCAGCAGGGTGAAAATACTCTTCTACAAGCCTTTCCAATGCTTCTTCTAATCCGAAGAGCTGATTGCTGAAAAATTGGTATCGTTTTTGCCCTTTCACTTCTTCGACACCGGCATCCTTAATCATATTATATACCCGCGAATGTGCTGACTGGGCAACCCATGGCTTCTCTTTGACAATTTCTAAATACTCTCCAAAAGTCCCTTCCCATTTAAGCTTTTCTTCCTCGTGTCTGTACATCTCAATTTTTTTTAGAATATCCATAAGGACCTCCCCCTGTCGCATTATCAGAGACGATTAATATACTCTATGCGCACCGGCAATCGAACATGCGTAAACTATGAAGAGTTTGGTTTGTACTTTTTACGGGAATTTATTATTACGAATACTTTGATGCAGGATTCTAACTGTAAAAAAAACTCCATACTTTTCATTCACAGTTATTCATTTTTGGGCTATAATAAGCTTATATTTACATGCATGCCTATTGAGATAACACTAAAGGAGGATTACATATACATGGGTACAATTATTATTATCGGTGTAATGGTTGCTTTCCTTGCTGCTATTTTCACTTCTGGCTATGACGACAAGCCAGGCGTAAGCAAAAAATAAGCTGCTGATCTATTCAGCAGCTTTTTTCTTATTTCAATATACTCCTACCTTAAATCCATCTTGTTCTTCTGAACAAAATCCTTCATATACATGCGTGTCTGCTTTTCGAGCATGCCGGCAATTTGACTGGTCCAGGTGTCCTTCCGCTTGCCGCCTGTACGCTCATCATAATACTCGGAAATAATTTCATTATACACTTCCAGCTCTTGGCGGTAGGCTGTTTCTTCCTGATTATACTCATTTTCATGATAAATGTGCTGAAGAGGAAGCCGCGGTTTTTTATCGTTCTTTTTAGAGGGGTATCCAACAGCAAGTCCAAACAAAGGAATCACACGATCTGGTGTTTTTAATAGCTCAGCCACTCCCTCCAGATTGTTTCTTATTCCGCCAATATAGCAGATCCCAAGTCCCAGCGATTCTGCAGCAATGGCAGCATTCTGCGCAGCCAAAGCAGCATCAATGACAGCCACCATAAACTTTTCTGTGCTTTCGATTGATGGAATTACATTTTTATTTTCCATTTTTCCGATGACTTCATGACGATGCAGATCAGCACAAAACACGAAAAAATGGCCATTTTCAGCTACATAGTTCTGATTGCCTGCCACTTCAGCAAGTTTCGCTTTCTTTTCTTTATCTGTCACACCGATTATTGAATAGGCCTGGACAAAACTTGAAGTGGATGCAGCTTGAGCAGAAAGTACAATTGTTTCAATATGCTCTTTTGAAAGAGGCCTGTCTTCAAAATTCCGGACGGAACGATGGTCCATCAGCAAATTGGTAACTTCATTCATCACATCTCATCCTTTCCATATGTACTTTTTCATTTTACCCAGAGAAGAAAGTTTTCTCCAAAGGAAAAGGCCTGATAATCATTCAGGCCCTGTGTTTTCCTATGTTAAATGTAAGTATTCCTGCTGGCGCAGTGCTTCATAGACAAGAATGGCAGCTGTGTTGGATAAGTTAAGCGAACGGATATTATTGTTAATTGGCACCTTTAATAAGCGCTCTTTGCTGCTTTCAATAACATCCTTTGGAAGACCGGCCGTTTCCTTGCCGAAAATAAAATAATAATCCTTCTCGACTCTGCTATAGTCAAAAGTGGAATATGGCTTGGTGCCATCCTTTGTTAAGTAGAAGTATTCCCCTTGTTCAGTGTTCTTAAAGAAATCGTCCAATGAATCATGATAAACAATTTTTACAAATTGCCAGTAATCCAAGCCTGCCCGCTTCAGCATTTTATCATCTGTTGAAAAGCCGAGCGGCCGGATCAGATGCAATGTCGTATCAGTAGCCGCGCAGGTACGGGCTATATTGCCTGTGTTGGCCGGAATTTCCGGCTGATATAATACTACATGCAATCCCACTTTTTTCACCTCTAAATTAAATCTGCATGTGTTATTATATCACGTTGAAATCACCATACAAATTACTGGTCATCAGTAATTGTCAAAAATTTATATTTAATATTTGGTGTATAAGCTGTTGAATCTTCATAAGCCCAATAACGCATTCGGCTGTTATAGGTGTGGGCATTGACGAGGGGCATTCCTGATGCATCTTTGCCCGTTACGATCGTTGTATGGTCAAAGCGCCCGTCTCCCTGGAAATCATAGCAAATGACATCTCCTATTAAGAGCTGATCCGGACTGGAGACTTCCTCGGCCCTCAATCCTGAATTTGAACTGGGCAGATACCACCGCATTGAATTCGCTACTGTCCAGCTGTAGCTCCAATTCCCGGTTCTCATCCACCAGCCTTTTCCGCGGTTGGGGTATCCCCTCATCGGGCCGCCGCCTGCATGAAGGCACTGGGAAATATAATTGGTGCAATCCACCTCAAATTTCTTATAGGCCGGATTATAAGTGTTCCACCATTTTTCTGCATACTGTACAGCCTTCATGCGGTCATATTCATACTCATACCTTTCTTCCTCTTCAAATTCCCGGTCTAAAGACGCTTCTTCTTTTTTACTATCTTTAAAAGGATTTTTCTCCCGGTCTTCAACAAATACTCCTTTATAGAAGTCGGCTGTCCGCTCTTCAATCTCTTCCTCCATATAAATTATGCCTTTTTGTTTAATTAAATATTTGAAGTGAACTCTATATTCAACCGGAGTCACATCTTCCTTCTCTATGCCGACACTGATCACTTTTCCGGCTGCCTGTGCTTTCACAATCTCACCGGAGCGGCCGGAAAGAGATTCTTTCTTTTTTTCAATCTTAGGGCATGTATGAATTGAACTTCTTGAATGGGAAACGCACTGCTGCACTCTTTTCTTTAACAGTTCATGAAGCTGGTCCCTCACGCACCTCACTCCTCTCCTATTCAATACATATGAGAGGAAGCAAAGGACTTTGCTTATTTTTTCGCGCAATCCTGCAGTAAATCAGCGAGCTGGCCAGTTACTGCGGTCATACAGAAAAAAAAACCATAAAAAAAAGAGGGGTTTCTGCCCCCTCATTGTTCAAAAAAACTTAAACCCTTTTCTATTTCAGCAATGACTTCTCCGTCTTTCTCCTGCTGCAATGCCTGTTTTAGTGCAGGCAGTGATTTTTCCCCGCCTATTTTCCCGAGTGCCCATGCGGCCGTTCCCCGGATCACCGGCCTCGGATCTTCTTTCATAACTTTAATCAGGTCTTCTGCCGCTGTCTCATCTTTGTAGTGAGCCAGGGCGATGATGGCATTTCGCTGGATCGGCTTTTTCCCTCTCCAGGAACCTGAGACCGGGCCATATTTTTCTTTGAACTCACGGTTGCTGATAAAAAGAAGCGGCCTTAAAAGCGGCTTTGCCACTTCCGGATCCGGCTCCATTTCATCATGCAGATGAAAATCCTTGCCTTTATTTTCAGGACAAACGGTTTGACAGGTGTCGCACCCATAAAGCCTGTTCCCCAGCTTTTCTCTATATGGCTCTGCGAGAAAGCCCTTTGTCTGTGTCAAAAAGGCAATGCATTTCTGTGCATCAAGCTGGCCTCCCTGAATTAAAGCCCCTGTCGGGCAGACCTCAACACATTTATTGCAGCTTCCGCATTTGTCTTCCATTGGCTTATCAGGCTCAAAAGGCAGATTTGTTATCATTTCTCCGAGATAAACATACGATCCGAATTCCGGTGTGATGATGGAACAGTTTTTTCCGCTCCAGCCGATTCCCGCACGCTGGGCAACGGCCCGATCCACCAGCTCACCTGTATCCACCATGGATTTGCATATCGCATCAGGAATTCTTGACTGAATGAATTCCTCAAGCTTCTGAAGACGTTCCCTCAGGATATAATGATAGTCTTTCCCCCATGAAGCCCGGCAGAAAATCCCCCTTCTTTCACCTCTTTTGCTGACAACCCTGACCTTCATTTTGGAAGGGTAAGCAACTGCAATTGAGATAATAGATCTGGGCTTATCCATTAGCAGGCCGGGATTCACCCTTTTCTCAATATCAGGTTCTTCAAATCCTGACTGATAGTGAAGCTCCTGCTGGCGAATCAGCCTGTTTTTCATTTCATCAAAAGTGCCCGCTGTCGTAAAACCAATTTTATCAATGCCTATTGTTTTGCTGTATTCAATCACTTCCTGCTTGAATTGTCCAAAGTCCATTGTATGACCTCCTTTCGTGTAAATTTAATTTTATATGAAAGTCTTTAATTTATTGAATCACCGCTTATTATGATAAACTATTTTAAAGTAATTTTGGAGGTGGAAAGCATGGAAATTAAGATAGCTCGAGAGCTGTTCAAATTATTGCCTCATTTTAAAATTGGATTTATTACATATAAAGATATCGAAGTCGGACAATCTCCTCAAATGGTAAAGGGCAGACTCCAATTATTTCAGGAATCTATTTATTTCGATTTAGAGGATAAGAGTGTTACAGAATTTGAAGGGATCAAGGAATGGCGGCAGATCTTCAAAACAGCAGGCAAGGATCCGAACCGCTATCGCCACTCTGCTGAAGCACTGTACAGAAGAATTCAAAAACAAAATTATCTTCAGCCGGTCAACAGCTCCATCGATATTAACAATTTCTTTTCCCTGGAATACCAAATACCGATCGGTGTATATGATGCCGATAAGCTTTCAGGCCATCTGACTATCAGGTTAGGCAAAGAAGGCGAAGAATATAACGGCTTAAACGGAAGACCCAATTCGCTTGCCAATTTAATTATCAGTGAAGATGCGGAAGGGCCATTTGGCAGTCCGTTTGTGGACTCTGAAAGGACAGCTGTCACCGAACAGACTAAAAATGCCGTTCAAATTGTTTATTTGCGCCCTTCTCTGGAAATCGAAAAGGCTGAAAAAATGACAGAGTCATTAATGAACATGTACACTCAAGTGCATGGCGGAGAAGGAAGCTTTAAGGTAATTGGATGTTAGTCACTTATATAGAAATCGTGTGGAATCTGCGGATGCCGCCCGATTTTTTTAAAAATAGCCGACGAACATGAAAAAACGCAATACCTCGTTCTTTTTGAACGAAACACTGCGTTGGCTATGTAT
>NZ_NPDG01000050.1:0-13802 GCF_002272225.1 Bacillus sp. 7894-2 | reverse complement strand
TAATATATTATTTTTAGCTACTGACTTTTTTCCCGTTCTTGCATGCCTCTTCCTCTAAAAGCTGATTCAAGGAAGCCTATGCGTCGAGGCAACTCGAAGCCGATTCATGGATGTGTCGCTCGTGGCTGAGGTTTTACCACTAAACTACACCCGAGTTTGTGAATGTATATTCAATCATAAATACAAATATGAATAAACATTTTGTCGAATCAACTATTTCATAGTACTAAATTCAGCGTGAGTGGTCAACCCTTTTTGAGAAATTTGTCGAAAAAATAGAGAGGGGCTATTTCCCCCTCCCTGCTTATACCCACCACATTTCTGAAGGCTGCTCTTCGATTAAGATGGTTTTAAGGTTCCTTACTGCTCTTGAAAATCCTTCTTCAATCGACATAAGCGGATCTTCGTGCTCGATGCTGACAACGTAGTCATAACCAAACGTGCGCAAGGCGCTCATCATATCAGACCATTCCTGCAGGCTGTGTCCGCACCCGACTGACCTGAATGTCCACGCCCTGGTCTGGACATTGCCATATGGCTGCATATCCGTTAACCCGTACATATTCACATTTTCCTGGTCAATATAGGTATCTTTAGCATGAAAATGATGAATGGCATTTTCTTTTCCCAGTATCTTGATTGCTGCCACAGGGTCGATGCCCTGCCACCATAAATGGCTAGGATCCAGATTGGCCCCAATCGCGTCACATGTTTCTTCCCTTAATTTTAAAAGCGTGTAAGGAGTGTGCACTAGGAATCCTCCGTGCAGCTCGAGACCGATTTTCACATTATGGTCTTTGGCAAATTGTCCTGCTTTCTTCCAGTAAGGAATGAGCTTCTCCTCCCATTGCCATTTCAGCACTTCTCCATACTCATTCGGCCACGGTGCGACCGGCCAATTCGGATGCTTTGCCCCTTCCCCGTCACCTGCAGTGCCGGAAAAACAGTTAACAACCGGAACATTCATTAAGCTCGCTAACTTAATTGTGTCGTATAATACACGGTCCGATTCCTCTGCAAATGCTTTATCAGGTGAGATCGGGTTGCCATGGCAGCTGAATGCGCTGATTTCCAGTCTCCTCGACAAAACCTTGTTAAGGTAATCATCCCGAAGTTCATCGCTTTCCAAAAGCTCCTGCAGGCTGCAGTGAGCGTTACCGGGATAGGCTCCAGTTCCGATTTCAACAGCCTTAAGACCTGCAGCTTTCACATGATCGAGCATATCCTCAAAATTTTTGTCAGCAAATAGTACGGTAAATACGCCGAGCTTCACAAAATCCCCTCCCTAATATAATTCTCGTTTGCTGCTGCTATAAATCGCATCGATAATCCTGGTTGTCTGTAAAGCTTCTTCTGCTTTAACCATAAATTCTTCCCTGCCCAAACAGCTGTTTATAAAGTTCCGTGCCTGCGTTAAAGCATAGTCATCTTCTCCAGGGAGCCACTCTGAATGTGTATTCAGGAGCATCCCATATTTAGATTGATTTAACCTGAATGGAAATAAATCCATGCCTCCATGCTGCCCTGAAAGGCTGAGGCTTTCATCATCCCTTTCAATATTGGCAGACCAGGAAGTCTCAAAAAGAAGGGAAGCGCCATTCGCAAATTTTATGTAAGCTGTCACATGATCATCTACATTAAAGGATTGATGGTCAAAGCTGCCCCATAGATTCACCTGATCAGGCATTTTGCTTAATGTATTATAAGCTGTTCCAGATACCTCCGTTTCCGCCGGGTTTCCAAGAAGCCACAGCGAGAGGTCAAGCAGGTGGCAGCCGTAATCAATCAAGCTTCCGCCGCCCTGAAGCTCCTTATTGGTAAAAACACCCCAGCCCGGCACCTTTCTTCTTCTCATCGCTCTTGCCCTGGCTGCAAACGGAGTGCCAATTTCATTTTCTGAAATGAGTTTTTTGGCAGCCTGTGCCTCTTTCATGAACCGGTAGTGATAAGCAATGGCTAATACCTTCCCGGACCTGTCTCTTGCCTCTATCATTTTCCTGCATTCTTCTGCCGTCATGGCCATCGGCTTCTCACACAAAACATGCAGTCCAGCCTCCAGCGCAGCAGCGGTAATTTCAGCATGAAACTTATTCGGTGTACAAATAACCACGGCATCTGTTTCAGTGAATACTTCTTTATAATCTGTAAAAACGCTGCTGATTCCAAACTTTTTTGCAGCCTGCAGTGCAGTATCCTCATTCACATCGCAGATAGCTGTTATGGAAGCACTGTCCGATAATTTCATTAACACGGGAATATGCCGGGATTGGGCAATTCCTCCAGCACCGATAATTCCGATCCGAAGTTTCTTCATGGATGCACCTCAACTGATTCTGACAATCTGCTTGGTTTCGCTGGACTCCAGCGCAGCAAGGATTACTTGGAGCGACTTCATCCCCTCGGAACCTGAGATGGCAGGCTCCTGTTCATTTAGAATACTTTCAACAAAATGGTCAATGACACCTGAACTCTTTTGCCCGCCTTCTTCATTTGTCTGGATTCCGCCGAGCTCGTACTTCACTGTTTCACCGTTTGCATACTGAACAATGAGAGAGTTCACCGGATCATCCTCGAGTCTCAAAATCGCTTTCTCACCATAAATAATTGTAGAATTGTCTTCTCTAGATACGTAAGACCAGCTTGCAGCCAATGTACCGATCACACCGCTTTCCGTTTTCAAAACGCATACGGCTGTATCATCGACATCAGCATCCATTTTGGCACTCGTCTCGACAAATGCTCCCACCTCAGCAAACTCTTCACCCAGCAGATAACGCAAGAGATCCGTCTTATGGACACCAAGGTCACCCATCGCGCCAATAAAAGCCTGATCCTTTTTGAAGAACCAGCTTTCTTTGCCATCTGCACTCCATCCCTCCGGCCCGCCATGGCCAAAAGCTGTCCGGAAACTGTAGATTTTTCCTGCTTCGCCTCTTGCAATCAATTCCTTTGCTTTTTTATGAGACGGAACAAAGCGCTGATTATGAGCAATCATTAATTTCTTTCCACTTTTTCGGGCTGCCTCTATCATGTCCTCTGCCTCTTCCTTAGATGTGGCCATTGGCTTTTCACATAAAACATGCTTGCCCGCGTTCAATGCTGCAACTGAAATAGGGGCATGCAGATAATTCGGGGTACAGACGCTCACTGCATCTATATCCTTATCAGCTAACAGTTCCCTATAATCGGTGTACGCCTTCACCTCGTAAAGGTCAGCAAATCCTTTTGCACGCTCTTCATTAATATCACATACTGCTGCAATGACAGCCCCGCTGCTTGCATGATATTCAGGCATGTGCCGATGCTTGGCTATACTTCCGCATCCAATGATCCCAATCTTGAGTTTTGTCATTTTAATTCCACTCCTTCATGTTTCACACTGATTCTCTCAAGCGGCTTCGCATTTCCATAGACCGGTACCGGAAGATCAGCCGGCTTCGCCCACTTAATAGCATTTTTAATAACCTTCTGAACGTCCTTATGATAATAGGTTGGATACGTTTCATGCCCCGGGCGGAAATAAAAGATTCTTCCCTTTCCCCTCTTGTATGTACAGCCGCTCCTGAAAACTTCCCCGCCTTCAAACCAGCTCACCATAACTAGCTCATCCGGTGCAGGAATATCAAAATGTTCTCCATACATCTCTTCTTTTTCAAGCTCAATATATTCTCCAAGTCCTTCTGCAATCGGATGGCTCGGGTCTACAATCCAAATTCGTTCCTTTTCATCCGCTTCTCTCCACTTTAAATCACAGGAAGTTCCCATCAGCACTTTAAAAATTTTAGAAAAATGGCCGGAATGTAGGACAATCAGCCCCATTCCATCGAGAACTCTTTGTTTTACTTTTTCGACGATTGCATCTTCAACTTCCCCATGCGCCAGATGCCCCCACCAGACTAAAACATCTGTTTCCTGTAAAACAGCATCACTGAGTCCATGTTCGGACTCATCCAATGTCGCTGTCTTTACCTTGAAATCTTCTCCATTTAAAAAATCGGCAATGGCACCGTGGATGCCATCTGGATAGACTTCCCTTACCTTTTCATCCTTTTGCTCATGACGATTCTCATTCCAGACAAGCACGTTAATCATCGATCTTCCTCCTTCTTAATTTATACTTCTATATTCATTTGGGGAAATTCCCTCAGTCTTTTTAAAGACTTTGCTAAAATACTTTTCATCCTGATAGCCAACCTGGAAAGCAATTTCATAGATTTTCAGTTTATGGTTCTGCAAGAGCTCCTTGGCCTTGTTCATTCGGACCTTCGTTATAAAGTCTGTAATAGTAGCCTGATATTCCTGTTTAAACTTCCTGGAGATGTACTCCCTGCTTAAATAAAATCTGTCTGCAATTTCCTGCAGATTAATATCTTTGTTATAGCTTTCCAGCAGAAACTGTTCTATTTGCTGAATCACATTCATCTCCCTGTTTTGCTCCTGCCGGCATTCTTCTGGAGAATTTTGCTGCTTCCATTCTTTAATGGCTTTCTCCAGGATTTCATTCAAAATGTCCGGATCGATAGGCTTTAAGATATAATCAAAGCTTTTATAACAGATGGCATTCCTCATATAATCAAAATCATCATAGCCGCTGACAACAATCGTCTTGCTGGATAGATCTGAAGAATGTATCCATTTTAAAAGGCTTATGCCATCTCTCTTTGGCATGCTCATATCTGTGAATATGATTTCCGGGCGATGCTCTTTAATCAGCTTTACGGCCTCATTTCCATCTGCCGCCTCCATGATCGTGTCAATTCCAAAGCGGCTCCACTCTCCCAGAAGCATTAAGCCTTCCCGCACATGCTGTTCATCATCCACAATAATTGCTTTCATCTTTTCCACCTTCCATCCTTTTTGGAAGTTTAATAGAAACAAGCAGCCCGCCCTGCTCAAGGTTCTTAAGCTGCAGGTAAGCCCGTCTGCCATAATAAAGTTTTAACCGGACATAAACATTCTTCAGTCCGATATTCATTGACTCTCCCTTATGCCCTATTCTGTCATTCATCAAAAACATCTGGATTTCCTCCAGCCTGCTCACCGACACACCTGTACCATTATCCTCAATTAAAATATCCAGATAAAATTCATCCTGTATGCAGGTTATTTTAACCTCTCCAGTTTTTTCGCGTGCATCAAAGCCGTGCTTAAAGTAATTCTCCACTAAAGGCTGTAAAATCATTTTCGGGACAGGAAACTGCAATGCTTCTTCATCAAGCTGAAAATTGAACTGAAGCTGATCACCAAACCGCTCCTTTTGCAGCAGGAGGTAGGCCTTGGTATGCTCGATCTCTTTTTGAAGAGGAACCATTCCCTCCTCCATATTCATGCTGTACCTCATGATTTTTGAAAGGCGGGTAACAGAAGAATAAATTTGCGGACCCTGATTTTTCAAGGCCGCAGTTCCAATTGACTGCAATGCATTGTATAAAAAATGCGGATTAACCTGTGACTGCAGAACCTTAAGCTGGTTTGTCTTATTTTCAAGCTGAAGCTTATACTCCCGATTAATCAGATCATTGATTTTATCGATCATTTGCCTGAATCGATCCCCGAGATAACCAATCTCATCATGGCCGAAAGATTTAAAACGGACATCGAGATTTCCCTTTTCAACCTGATCGATATTTTTCAGGAGGATTCTGATGGGAGAGGTTATTCTGACAGAAATAAATAGCGTTGCGAGAATAACCAGGCACAGCCCGATAACACCAAACATGATATTGATTTTCGCCACACTAAATGCACTTTCATATAAAGTGGTATATGGGACTCGCTTGACAAGATACCAGCCGCCTGAATTTTGCGATAATTGATCGTATATCATTACACCGCTGAATGTATCTTCCTCCCATTCAGCCGTGCCATTTTCTTTATTTGCCCCTATCACCCAATCAATCCACTCAGGCGTTTTATCTCCGTTTTCAGCTTCATCCGTTGAACGGTAGATCATGTCACCTTCAGGAGATATAATATAGAATTCTTCATTTTCCCCCGAATAAAGATTGCGGCTGATATTGGTTATTTGATCCGGTGAAAACTCCAATGATATATAGGCCAATAGATCATCCGCCGGAATATTGATTAAAGACCGGTGAAGCGTAATTACGTTCTCAGGCTTCTTTTCATCAGGATCCTTTATCTTATGGACGGGCTCAAGAAACATATTGTTTGGACTTTCTTCCGCTTTTTCGTAATATTCCTGATTGGCATTTGTCAGCCTCTTTGAAAACACAACAGTAGAGCGGCGTGACGCTGTTATGAGCCGATCTTCCTTTGCAACTGCAATATTAACCCGTTTGATATTTTCCTCAGCATACAATATGGTCGAAATGACATTTCTTACAGCTTCGACAGCCTGATAATTATTTTCCTTCCTGGGATCCTTTAAAAAGTTGATAAAACCCGGATTATTGTAGAGAGATAGTGTCAGCCCATCCAGTTCATTTATGTACCCCTCCAGGTTCACTTTGCCTTGATATAATAGATTGCTATTTTCTTTAATGGCCTGGTCCTTCAAGGACTCGGCTGTATGATAGTAAGTGATGATAATGGACGCTCCAAATGGAACGATTGTGGCAACCATTAATAGAACAATCAGTTTATTCCTAATGCTCCTTTTGAACATTTACATCCCCCGCTGCTATCTCTTTTACAATAGTATAAAGCAACTTCCCTTTTTGGGGATGCCTTTTTTGCTATGGAATCTATCAGATTATAAAAATAGAAAACAGAAAGCATATCTTTCGCAGACATGCTTCCCGTTTCACCAAATTTATTTCAAGTTATCCCAGGATGCCTGGAAGCGTTCAACAACCGTATCATAATCAATTTTTCCGGCAGCATATTCCTGGATTGTTGCTGCAAACT
The DNA here is from genome assembly GCF_002272225.1 of Bacillus sp. 7894-2. Taxonomy (NCBI): domain Bacteria; kingdom Bacillati; phylum Bacillota; class Bacilli; order Caryophanales; family Bacillaceae; genus Bacillus; species Bacillus sp. 7894-2. Next base: position 6,932 of record NZ_NPDG01000050.1, on the reverse strand, counting down.
CTTTATTTGCACCATCCGGCCATCTGAACCATGTCCAAGGAATCGTTTTCTCTTCCTTAGAATACTCAAGAATATGCTTTCCAAGTGGCCCCAAACCTGTTGGCTCAATATTGTCAAAGGCTGGAATGAAAGCAAACTCTTCTGTGATATAACGCTTTCCTGTTTCAGATGAAACCATCCAGTCAAGGAATAACTTGGCTTCTTCAAGATGCTCAGAGTTTTTGTTTAAAACCCAGTTGTTCGGCACGCCTACCGGTAATCGGTCAGTATCCGCTTCATCATCAGTCAGCGGAATCGGAAGGAATCCCATATTAATGTCAGGGTCGATTTCAAGAATCATGTTCTCCGTCCAGTTCCCCTGCTGAAGCATAGCTGTTTTGCCGGAAGCAAATAGTGTGACTTGCGTATTGTAATCAGTTGTTAACGGATTATCATTTCCAAAGTTAATTTCAGTATCAAGTACTTCTTTAAATTCTTTAAATTTATCATTGCCGGTCAACTTTTCAGATCCGCTGTATAAGCCTTCGATAAATGCTACAGGATCCTCCTGCTGTGCAAATGGAATGTTTAACAAATGCTGCCCAATGACCCACCACTCACCGTAACCGGCAGAGAAAGGGGTAATTCCTTTATCTTTGAGCTTTTTAGCAGCATCCTTCAGTTCAGAAATTGTATTAGGCGGTTCAGTAATTCCCGCTTCTTTGAATAAATCCTTGTTATAAATAAACCCGTATCCTTCCAGGTTTACAGGCATTCCATAAAGCTTGCCATCTGTATCGGTCGTTGGAACCTTACCAATTGGAAGCACATGCTCTGCCCACGGCTCATTTGAAAGGTCAGCAAGATGCTCTTTCCAAAGCTCCAGTTCCTTAAATCCGCCATTGTTAAAAATGTCAGGCTGTTCTCCGGAAGCAAACTTCGCTTTTAAAGCGGCACCATAGTCAGCACCGCCTCCGACTGACTCAAGCTTAATTTTAATATTTGGATGCTCTTTTTCGAATTCGCCAATCATTTCCTGAAGCTGATCGGCAATCTCCACTTTAAATTGGAACATGTTCAGTGTTACCACTTCATCACCATTCTTTGAATCATCCTTAGGCTTTTCATCCCCTGAAGAGCTGGAAGAAGAACAGCCCGCCATAATGCCGGCCATCAGAATCAATGACAGCAGTAATAGAGCAAAGCGTTTCATTTTGTTTCCCCCCTGAATAATTTTTTATATAAACTTTCACAGTCCCTTTGGCCGCAAAAGTTTCTACAACTACTTAATTGAGCCTTGTGCAATGCCTTTTATTATATGCTTCTGCAGGAACAGGAAGAAAATGATGACCGGTGTAATTCCCATTACAAGGGCAGCTAGTCCCATATCCCACTGCTTTGTATATTGTGCAAAGAATGAGCTTGTGGCCAAAGGAATCGTCCTAAGTTCTGCATCCTGAAGCACCAGAAGCGGCAGGAGATAGTCATTCCAGATCCACAATGTATTTAGAATGACAACCGTTACAGTAATTGGCTTCAGAAGCGGAAACACAATTCTCCAAAAGACGCCAAACTGGCTGCACCCATCAATTCGGGCCGACTCTTCGATCTCGATTGGAACTGTTTTAATAAAACCGTGATAAAGGAAAAGTGATAATGGTACACCAAAGCCAAAGTACATAATGATGAGACCGGGAATGCTGTTTGTCAGATTCAGCGTGCCTCCGAGTTTCATCAGAGGAATCATAACGGTCTGGAATGGAATAACCATCGCAGATACAAATAAAACAAACAGGATTTTGCTGAATTTCCCCGGAGTCCTGACCATCTTCCAGGCAGCCATAGAACTGATGACAACCAGTCCAATATTGCTGATTACCGTTATTATAAGCGAATTCCAGAAGGCCCGAGGAAAATTAATGATATCCCATACCTTCAGATAATTGGAGAATAAAAATTCCTGCGGCCATGCTGCAGCATCAATCAGGATATCCGCAAAACCTTTAACAGAATTAATAAACACGAAGTAAAAAGGAATGAGAAATATGATTCCTAATACGATTCCGATGATCTCCAGCAGCAGCGTAACCTTCGTATATCTGGGATTCATTATGCCTCAACCTCCCTTTTCTTCGTCATCATCACCTGAACCGTTGTAAAAATAGCTACCACAAGGAAGAATAAAATCGATTTTGCGGTACCAAGACCATACCGGTTATTCTGGAATGCCTCCTGATAAATATTAATCGCAACGGATTGTGTCGAGTTAAATGGCCCGCCGCCTGTCAGTGAAATATTCAGGTCGAAAATCTTAAATGCCATGGATATCGTTAAAAAGAAACAAATCGTGAACGCCGGTAAAATAAGCGGAACGATTATTTGTGTCAGCAGTGTCCAGCTTGATGCACCATCGATTCTTGCCGCCTCCAGCAGTGTCTGATCAACCCCCTGCAGTGCTGCAATATAAATAACCATCATATATCCGCTGATCTGCCAGGCAAACACAATCACAATGCCCCAGAATGCTGTTGTCTCATCTCCAAGCCATGGAAGCTTAAAAATGGAAAGATCCGTTAGATTACCGATAGCAGCAAACCCTTTTACAAAAATAAACTGCCAGATGAACCCGAGCAATAATCCCCCGATAACATTCGGAATGAAAAACACAGTCCTCAATAAATTCCTGGACTTCAAGGCTGCGTTCAATAATAATGCAAGTCCAAACCCCAGTAAATTACTAATAATAACCGAGGCTAACATAAATTTAGTAGTAAAAATAAAGGAATCAAAAAACTTAGGATCACTCTTAAAAATCTTTATATAATTTTCAAGCCCAACCCACTCAACCACAGAACTAACGCCATTCCAGGACGTAAACGAATAATAAATCCCCATCAGGAAAGGAATGATCTGTATCACCAGGAAAAAAATTAATGCCGGTCCTACAAAAGCAAGGTATGTTAAGATCTTTTTCACATTTGCTTTTTTCCTGGAAACTGTTTTAATCTCTGATTTTATTACAGGTTCCCCGATCTCAGCCTTTGTCTCCAACTCTCTTCACCGCCCCCTCTTCTTTTGCAAACGCTTTCCTTCATTATATTTGAAACCGTTTGCCTATATAGGTGACTGAATTGACTAAATGGTGCAATATTTTGACTTTTTCAAAAGATCAATTGTCTAATCCTTGTTTCTGAGCAGCCTTCCGAATAGTTCAGAACCCTTTTTCGAACCCACCCTCTGAACCGTTCGGAACCCTGCATAGAAACAACTGGTGACAATCAGAAATTGGCTGCATTGATGATTGAATTTAGCCGATGTTTTATATGAACTTTTGATAACTCAGTAAAGCATTTGGACGGTTCTTAACATTGCGCTTCATTCGGTTTACGAAGTAGTGTTAGCTATGGAAATATTACAGTAAATATAGGAACGGTGATTAATTATGAAAAGAAGAGGCAGTCTCAAAGTATATGCTTTTGAGACTCCCTCTTTTTATATAGTAGCGGATGACTACCAAAAATTGATCTGAACTTAAATTAACCCAATAGGAAATTTTCATATATAGTGTAAAATATATTATTATACTATTCAGAAAAAGTCGAATTTTATATGTATCTATGGATGAACTATTTGATTGGGGGGCTTGGTATGAAGGGATTAATTACCTTGGATAAGAATTATTTAGGAAAACAAAGACTTGAACGAGAATGGGAAAATTTTATTTGTGGTACGAATCCTTCCCCGGATATTCGATCCATGACGCATGATTCGTGGCAGCGGAGTTTAGAATTTGGAATTTGTCCACTTAAAAGTAAAACATCTATTAAAATGAGTGATGACCAAATCAAAGAATATGTTACCTACGATCCCCTGTACCGTACGATCAAACCGGTGCTGGCTAGATTAAAAGATAAGTATATGGATACTGGACATATGATTGTGTTTTGTAACGGTGAAGGAGAAATCATTTCTATAGATGGAGATTTGTCCTTAATGCTCAAGGCTGAGGATATGAACTTTGTATCCGGTTCTTCCTGGGCAGAAAATAATGCAGGGACGAATGCTATTGGTACAGCCATTGCCACTGGTTCTCCCGTTGAGGTATTTGCAGGAGAACACTTTTGCTATGAAGTTCAAAAGTGGACATGCTCAGCTGCTCCTATCCGTGATTTAGTTACCAATGATATTTTGGGTGTTATTGACATGACTGGGTTATGGACAGCTAATGATCCTTATTTTTTGTCCGTTGTAACCTCAGCAGCACAAGATGCATCTGTATTACTGCATAATCAATTAAATTTAGAACGCTTTAAGCTGGTCGATTATTACCAAAGTCAGATGATTTCTCATCAGTCGAAATCAATTACAGCTGTAATCGACCGCAATTGGAAGGTAATAAAAGCTTCCCAATCCTTGTATGAACAAGGTTTAATAAATTCGAATCATCTCTTTGTTCGTTCCCCATCACGATCGGCACCTTTGAAGCTCGGAACACGTTGGGAGGTTGACCATCTTAATGGAACATGGCGTTTTGAACTTACTCCTTATATATACGGTGGTATCCCAATTGGCGGCATTGTAAATGTATTTCCACCATCCCAGCCAAAAGGTCAGGCGGTAACTCTAGCTGCAGTGGATTGTCCTAAAAACAGTGAAATTACATCTCTAAACTTCAAATACTCTAAAAATCAATTAGACAACGACATTAAAGAATGGTGTAAAGGTACTGAGTTTTATAAAGCCATTTTTGATCAAAATTATGACGGAATCTTTCTCTGTGATTTAGATGGTAATTTCTTAGATGTGAATGCGTCTTTAGAGAGAATGATCGGTTATACAGGGGAAGAGCTTGAAAATAGGACACTTTCTTCCATCGTTCTTCCAGAATTTCTGGAAGAAGGAGTATGGCATATCCGAAAAACCATGCAAGGAAAATCTCAGGAATTTGAGTCAGCCATTAAACACAAAAAAGGATATCAAATCGATTTAATAATAAAAAGTTCTCCAATTTTTATAGACAATAAAATTGTTGGAATCTATGGAGTGGTAAGAGACATTACGAAAAACAAGCAAATTGAAGAAGTGCTGCAGTTAACTAGACAACAATTGGACTTATTCCTAAAAAATACATTCGATTCTATTATTATTATTGATTTACAACTCAATGTGATTAAAGTGAATGAAGCGTTTGAAAAAGTCTTTGGCTGGACGGAGCGTGAGGTGATCGGAAGACTGCTGCCAATTATTCCTGAGTTTTTAGTTGATCAATGTTTTGAAATGTTTAAAAAAATAGTTGAAAGTGGTCATGTATTTTCGAGTGAAACGGTTAGGCAGCGAAAAGATGGGAGTCTTATTGATGTTTTCGACTTTATTTCCCCCATTGTCAATGCGAAAGGACAAGTATCGGCTTTCGTATGCATTTTAAGAGATATTTCAGAACGCAAAAAAATGGAAGAGGCCTTAAAAGAAAGCGAGAAACGATTACGGACTTTGATTAATGCGATGCCTGATGTGATTCTCTTTAAGGATGGAGAAGGCAGGTGGCTGGAAGCGAACGATTATTCTCTTAAGAGTTTCCAGTTTCAAAATATTCCTTATCAAGGAAAAACGGATAGTGAACTTGCTGCTTACAATGAGGCGATTAAAAAAACCTTAGAATTTTGTGAAGAATCCGATCGAAGAGCTTGGGAGAATCGCAGAAATACACGCGCAGAAGAAGTCCTTCCTCTAGCAAACGGAGAATCGAGTATTTTCGATGTGATCAAGGTTCCGATTTTTTATCCTGATGGCAAACGTAAAGGGCTTGTCATCATCGGACGTGATATTACAGACCTAAAGCGTACGGAAGAATTATTAAGAAAATCGGAGAAGCTTGCGGTTGTTGGCCAATTGGCCGCAGGAATAGCACATGAGATTCGAAATCCATTGACGAGTATCAAAGGTTTTCTTAGTTTATTCCGATCTTCTGCTGACAAGAAAAATGAAGAATTTTTGGACATCATGTTGTCCGAAATAAATAGAATTGAATGCATTACCAATCAATTTATGGCCGTAGCTAAGCCGCAGGCAATCAGCATCCAGTTTCAAGATTTAAATGATTTATTGGAACAGGTTTCTGTCGTGATTCTTCCTGAAGCAACGATGAATAATATACAAATCAGAATTGAGACGGAACCTGACATTCCTTTCGTTGCATGCGATGTGAATCAATTAAAACAAGTATTTATCAATATCATAAAAAATGCGATCGAAGCCATGCCGATGGGAGGAGAAATATTTATAAAAATCACTAAATCGGACGATCATCATGTTCACATTCGTTTTATTGATCAAGGGTGTGGGATACCTCAAGAGCGCATTCCATATCTCGGCGAACCATTTTACAGTCTAAAAGAAAAAGGAACAGGCTTAGGACTGATGATATGTTATAAAATTATCAAAGAACATCAGGGAAGAATTTTAATAGAAAGTGAAATTAATAAAGGAACAACCATTGATATCATTTTACCGATCCTCCTTTAGATGGCTATAGTTACACGATTCAAGGCACACGATTTTCACTTTGTAAACTGCACAAAAAAAGACTTTCAACAGAACGTTGAAAGTCTTTTTTGACAGCTTTGGCATGCTGTCTCGGATACCGGTGGCCGGGGTCGAACCGGCACTCCAGAAGGAACACGATTTTGAGTCGTGCGCGTCTGCCAATTCCGCCACACCGGCATATTAAAATGTTATAAATCTTGTGGTGCCGAGGACCGGAATCGAACCGGTACGGTAGTCACCTACCGCAGGATTTTAAGTCCTGTGCGTCTGCCAGTTCCGCCACCCCGGCGTATATCAGCGAATCAAGATTTAGATTATGGAGGCGGCAACCGGATTCGAACCGGTGGTAAAGGTTTTGCAGACCTCTGCCTTACCACTTGGCTATGCCGCCATAAAAATAAAGAAATTCT
>NZ_NPDG01000049.1:0-17759 GCF_002272225.1 Bacillus sp. 7894-2 | reverse complement strand
ACTTCAGGGAGATTTTTTCACTAATATGCCTGTAGACAGCTCCCATTTATCCGGAAACCGTTGTTTTTTTCTTCAATTCTTTCATTCGAATCCTTCTCTCATCTAATAAGAAGAGAGTTATTCCTCCAATTACAATTGTTCCCCCAAGAACTTGTGTCCATATAATAGACTCATGAAGCAAATAATAAGCTAAAACAGCAGCACCAACCGGCTCGAATAAAATGGCCATAGAAATGGTGGAAGTGCTGAGCCACTTTATTGACCAATTAAATAATGTATGTCCGAGCAGAGTGGGTACAAGTGCGAGCAGGATAAAATATACCCAATCACTGGTTCCATACGGAAGTAAGGGTTCTCCGGCGATTAACACATAAAAGAACAATGTAATAGCGCTAATACTGTAAACAACAAAAGTATAAGTGATGAGTGAAAGTCTTTTTCTGACTGTCTGGCCAAACATTAAGTAAGCCGTTACGAGGGCACATGCAATGATTGCCAGTATATCCCCGAACAAAGCAGTCCCGCTGATTTGAAAATCTCCCCAGCTGATAATGACACTGCCTGCAATTGCAAGAAGCCCGCTTAATATTGCTTTCCAGGTAAACTTTTCTTTAAAGAAGAAATATGTACCTGCAAACGCAAAAAGGGGCTGAAGAGTCACAAGAACTGTAGAACTGGCTACAGAGGTGTAGTTCAGCGACTCAAACCAAAGAATAAAATGGAAGGCAAGAAACACACCGGAAATGATGGAATAGATCCAATCCCGCCTTGTAATAAGACGAAGTTCGGGAACATACTTTATAAGAAATACAGGCAACATGAAAAGAACAGAAAAAAATAATCTGTAAAAAGCAATGACTCCCGATGGAGCGCTGGATACCTTCACCAATATTGCCGAAGTAGAGACAAAAACGACGCCAATTGCAAGGACAACATAAGGGTTTATTTTTGTATTAGACATTTTTTATACTCCTTGTTTCGGTTTCCTAATAATTAGGGTATATTTCATTTTACAACGTACAGCCAAACTATTACTACGGTTTTATTAGATCCTATTTTGGATATATAATACTTTAAAAAGCGGGAGATATTATGACCAGTTTAGAGATAGAAATACTAATGAAGCTGGGGATATCAGCAGTCCTGGGTCTAGTTATCGGCCTGGAGAGAGAATTAAAAAGAAAGCCGGTCGGCCTAAAGACCAGCTTAGTTATTTCCATAGTAAGCTGCCTCTTGACCATTGTGTCTATTGAATCAGCCTATATGTTTCCCGGTAATGATAACATCAACATTACGATGGATCCTCTGCGTTTAGCTGCCCAAATTGTTTCAGGAATTGGCTTTTTGGGTGCAGGCGTTATATTAAGGCGCGGAAATGATAGCATTTCGGGTCTTACAACAGCTGCCTTAATCTGGGGGGCAGCAGGGATTGGAATTGCTGTAGGAGCAGGCTTTTATATTGAAGCAATGGCAGGAGTAGCACTGCTGATTATTTCAGTAGAAGTAATTCCTTTTATCATGGGCTTAATTGGTCCTAAACGTTTAAGGGAAAAAGAGATAAACCTGCAGCTGAAAGTACGGGATAAAGAAAATATTGCAGACATCATCCCAGCTGTAAAAGACCTTGATATATCTATAAAACATATTCGCATTAAAGATTTAGAGGATGAGAATCTGCATCTTGTACAGCTCATCGTTGCCGTCGACTACAAAAGAAGAACTACAGATGTTTATTACAGTGTTTCAAGTATTCCTGGAGTACAATGTATGGAAATCGATAGTATGCAGTAAATTTTTTTAATAATTCCTCTTGCAAGATAGCCCCGATGTGGTTATAATTTTTCTTGTACCACCACCCGGGGGATTAGCTCAGCTGGGAGAGCGCAACGCTGGCAGCGTTGAGGTCAGGGGTTCGAGCCCCCTATTCTCCATAACTAAGAAAAGCTGCAGGGCCAAAATAGGCCCTGCAGCTTTTTTTTCTGTTATTCCTCTACTCTTTCATCCTTCCCTGCCAGCCAAAAAGCAGCAGCGATGGAACCAAAGACCACGATAAACGGTGCATAAAACATCACAAATTCAGCCATGATTTCCCCTCCTATGCATGGTCGTCACGCTTACCCTGAACATAGTCTTTATTGAACAGAAACAGCCTGAGCAGCAGATAAAGGGACGGCAGCAGCAAACCCAATCCTGCTATAAAAGCAATGACCAGGGCAATGGCCATAGCTTCGTTTGTGAAACCGTCATAAATGGTCAGGTATGGATAAAGCAGATACGGATAATGTGAGATCCCATATGCAAAGAAAGCCACAAAGAATTGCCCTGTCAGCAGCCCGAATGCAAGGCCGTAGTATCTTCTCTTCCATATTAGATAGACCGTTCCTGCAAACAAAAGGAATGAGATGCCGAACAACCACCACAATTCCATTAATCTGCTGAAATGCTCAGGATTGTGATCCCTCAGTTCAACAATGATGCCTGTCGCTGTTACGATGGCAGGCACCGCCCAAATAAGAGCATATTTTCTCAGCAGTTCTGCAGCCGGTTCATCGTTTGCTTTATTGGCATACCAGGTAAGGAACACTGCTGATATATATAGGACTGCTGTTATACTCAGCACAACAATGCTCCATGTCAGCGGGCTGGTGAACAATGTCCAATAGTCAAGCTCCAGTCCCTCTGAACTCTCACTAACGAATCCGCCTTCTGAAATGGTCAGGACTATGGACAGGGATGCAGGGATGAAGAGACCTGAAAGCCCGTACAGATAGGTCCATCTTTTTTGTCTAAGCCCGCCGTAGGTGGTAAAAGCATAATAAGAACCGCGAATGGCAAGCAGGACTACTGCAATGCTTGCCGGTACCAGCAGGACGGTTCCATAATAGTAGGCGGTTTTTGGAAAAAATCCGACAATGCCAACAAAGAAGAACACCAGGAATACATTTGTAACTTCCCAAACCGGTGATAAATAGCGCTGTATAATTCGCGTTAAAATATGCTGTTTTCCGCGAAACAGGCTGTATGCGTTGAAAAATCCTGCTCCAAAATCAATAGACGCAACGATGACATAACCGAATAGAAACAGCCATAAGACGGAAATTCCGAGGATCTCAAGCGTCATCGAAGCTCACCTTCTTTCTCAAGCTCACGGTCGGCCAATTCCTGCTCAACAGGATTTTTGCGGAACATTCTGGTAAGGACGATGAAACTTCCGATTCCCAGCACGAGATATAAGCCTGCAAACAGCAGAAGCATAAGGTCTACCTGTCCGCTTGATGTGGCAGCTTCTTCAGTACGCATAATGCCCCGGAGAATCCATGGCTGCCGGCCTACTTCCGCAAGCCACCATCCCGCTTCAATCGCAATGATCGATAATGGCCCGCCCAGAACGATTAGCCAGCGGAACCATTTAGCCGAAACAAAGCGCATTTTAAACCAGGTGCCCAGAACATAGAAGAGTGATAGTGCCGTCAACCACATGCCAATGGTAACCATAAGGTCAAATAAATAATGGATATAAAGCGGCGGTATTTCATCTTCCGGAAATTGATCGAGTCCGATCACCTCTGCATTCGGATTGCTGTGTGCAAGAATGCTGAGAGCATACGGAATCTTAATGGCATATTTCACTTCACCGTCATCAAGAACACCATATAGCATTAAAGGAGCCCCTTCTTCAGTTTCAAAATGCCACTCAGCGGCAGCCAGTTTTTCAGGCTGGTATTCTGCAAGATATTTCCCCGAGAAGTCACCAATTACCGCTGTAGCGATTGAGAAAATCAATCCGATTTTCATTGTAAGCATTAATGCCTTCTTATGGTAAATATGATTCGATCCCTTCAAAAGGCGATAAGCACCTATTGATGCCAGAACAAACGCTGATGTCATATAGGCAGTGGAAAGCACATGGGCAACCTTTGTCGGCATGGCAGGAGTAAACATCGCCAGTACCGGGTTAACATTAACAAGCTGCCCATTCACAATATCAAATCCCTGGGGCGCGTTCATAAATGCATTTACAATTGTAATGAAAATTGCTGAGAATGATGCCCCAATTGCGACCGGGATTAATAAAAGCAAATGCTTCTTCTGGTTCTCAAACCGATCCCAAGTATAGAGATAAATCCCGAGAAAAATTGCTTCAAAGAAAAAAGCAAATGTCTCCATAAACAGAGGCAGCGCAATGACATTGCCGGCAAGTTCCATAAAGTTAGGCCACAGCAAAGAGAGCTGCAGTCCAATGGCAGTGCCGGTAACAACTCCGACAGCCACGGTAATGACAAAACCGCGCGTCCATCTTCTGGCGAGCAGAATATAATGTTCATCCTGCTTTTTGATTCCCACCCACTGCGCTATCATAATCATGAGCGGGATGCCGACACCAATGGTTGCGTAAATGATATGAAAGGATAATGTCAGCTCTGTTAAGACACGGCTGAAAAAAACTGTTTCTTCATTTCCCATTTAAACATTCTCCTTTTCCTATCCTGCAAAAATACGGCCAATAAAAGAAAGTCCCATAATGATAGCCACTGTAAAAGCAAGCCACATCAAAATACGTTCCTGTTTTTTATACATTCACTCACTCCTATTGAATGCTCACTACATCACATTATTCCACAGCTCCAGCCTAAGAGCTGTGACACTTAAACAACATTTATATGAGGAATATGTGAAACTATGTAATTCCTTTTACAGCTCCCTATTCCCTTTGGAGCATAAATTAAAACGAATAGGACATTGGAATTTGCCAATGCCAAGTTTCAGCAGATTATTTATCTAACTTGTAGAATGACTTCCTATCTACAGATTCCGGCGGATTCTCCATCCAGCCTCTTGCAATCAACAATTTTAGCCCTTCATTTCCATACTTCAAAATCTCGCCAATAAATATTGTATACTGGACGCCCAAATCTTTGCGAATAGATACAGACAGCGCAGTTGCAAGTGCCGGAATTGCAACCTGATTGGAAGCAGAAATGATAAACAGCATCAGCTTCTCGGAAAAAGGAGACACTCTTGAGGCAGTTACCTCCAGTGAAACAGGATAAACTCCAAATGAACTGTCTTCTTTCAAAAATTTATTAAATGATTCTATTTGCCTCTCGGTCAGCTTTTTTCCTTTTAACAAATACTCTTTAACTTCTCTGTCTTTGGACACTTGAATCAATCCAGTAAGAAGCACAAGCCCTATACTGTTCCGTTCAATTGAAAAAAATAATTCACTCATCTCCATTGTATTTAACGGGCGTCCATTTCCAAACCAGCTGCTCAGGAGAGAAGGTTCATTTTTTTTAAATTCCACTGAATCCGGATACTCCATTTCGGGAGGGCGGTCATAAATTCCTTTTTCCAGCATTAGCGATAAGGATTTCTTATATAGCTCAATGGTCCTGCGCAAGCAGCCATCATAGAATTCCACAATATCTGCCCTTGCGACTTTTGTAAGAGCATTGGAATAAAAGTTAATAATCATCTGTCCGCCCCGGTAAACAAAGCTTAGAGCAAATAATTCCGTATAAAGAGGAGGAGCGTTCAAATTCACATCCTCGTCTCCAAATCCCTTGGGTATAGGGAATTTTTCTTCCGCAAAGACTTTTTTAATATTTTTATTAAAGGAAACCGCCAGGCTCATCGCTTCCTTAAGATTTGCCTTAATATACTTATCCTCCACATACTGCATGAAATGGCTATAGAAACAAATCATGGCTGAGTTTTGTGTATATGTAGCCCATAATGCTGATATCTCTGCGGTTGTTAGTTTTACTTTTTTTCTGTCCATTGAAACGCTCCTGTTTTTCTTATTAATCTGTTCAAACCGGTCAAGTTTATACTATTTTTGCCAATAAAAATCCCGGTGCATACACACCGGGAAAGGGTTATATTTTTTGCACTGCCATTTCTGGATCTTCATCGCCTGATACCAGGTCGAATGCCCGCTTATAGGTATTTTCCTTATCCAGCACAGCATAAAGGGTTTTAGCTACATCCTCACGGGGAATGAAGCCCCGCTCCAAGGTTTCCGCTGCTTTAATTTTGCCGGTTCCCGAGTCATTTGTCAGGCCGCCCGGACGTACGATTGTGTAGTTCAAGCTGCTGTTTTCCAACATTCTGTCGGCATAATGCTTTGCGGCATAATAAGGCTTGATTGCTTCACTCCACTTATCGCGATTATTTGCCTGGATAGCGCTGACCATAACAAACCGGTCCACCCCGGCCTTTTCTGCCGCTTCAATTGTTTTTGCGGCTCCGTCCAGGTCAATCAGCAGAGTTTTGTCATAGCCGGTATTTCCGCCTGAACCTGCAGTAAAAACAATCGCATCACAGCCTTTGGCTGCTTCAGCCAATTCCTCAACTGATCCTTCAAGGCTTGCTAATGCCGTTTCCACTCCCATTTCTTCAAACTGGATGACCTGCTCTTCTTTTCTGACCATAGCTCTTGCTGTATGTTTATCCTCTTCTTTTATCAGCTTGACAAGCTGCTTCCCAATTTGCCCGTTTGCTCCGACGATAAGAACTTTCATGGATACCTGCCCCTTTCTGTTTTATGGACTTTATTATTTCAAAAGGAAAATGCGTTACCAAATGAACTGTTTATGAACTCATACGAACAATTCGCTTTTTATAAAGAGCCGCAATTGTATTCATAATTAATACAGGGATCTTCTTTGGAAAATATCTTCTTCTGTAAAATTTATAGAATGCATGTTTCAAGTCATCCCACTGTGTACAATTCTTCGTTTGCTTAAATCTGGCAACATCAATGATTTTAATTTGCCCTTCCTTTGTAAGAATAATGTTTCGCAGGTGAATATCCGAGGGGTTTAGCCCGCTTTCCCTCGCCAGTTTTAAGGCTTCATCAATTTGTCTTATTGTCTCCTCCTTTATCGGTACCCCGTGCGCAAGACAATCAAACAGAGTCAGCCCCTGTACATAATCAATGACAATATAGTTATCTCCAGAGTCATATAAAGAAGGGTAGTATGGATGGTCAGGCAAAGCCCTGTAAATCTCCGCTTCCTCCCTGGCAATTCTTTTAAATTCCGGAAAAAAGACTTTTAATACATGATTGGTTTCTTTAATCCTAAAAGCAAAGGCACTTCTCCCTGCCCCAATAAATTCCAGGCTGTCGTCCTTTTCAAGAAGTCTGGTCCAATTAAGGCTTCTGGAAAATTTCACACTGTCTGCAAGTTGATGATACAGCTTCATTATAAAACCTCCTGTTCCAGACTCTCCTAAAAAAATAAAAGGCACTGAGCCATTTATTGGTCTCAGCGCCTTAAAAACAAAAGAGACCTTACCAAATAAATGGTAAAGGTCTCGCAAGCAACATCTGTTGCCAGTAAAGCCGGAGATTTAACATCCCGTATTGACGACTTTACTTGAAAGCTACTCCCCTTTAGGAAGAATCCGAACTATTTTGTTAGATTAATTATATGTTGTATTCCTACATTAGTCAAATGAATCGGCCGCAGGAACCCCATAATAAAGTTTGAAAGCAATCGGAAGAGCCCGTGAAAGGGGACCAAGAAATGATCCCTCTATCTTTCTACTTAAATGCTTTAACTCCACCCTGCACAGGAAGCATGATATGACTTCTTTCCGGATCGATGGTTATTTTCGTGCCTGCGTCCGGTCTGATTGTATAGTTATAATCGCTTGATAAAACAACTACTCCCAGACGATCACCTTCTTTAAACACATAATCATCCGGCTGCATATCCCATGTAAATGTATATTCACGGTTCGGTGTAAGCCCGGAAGATCTATCTTCGCTGTGAAGGTTTTGCGGATCCATCCACCCTCTTGTAACAATTTCCGGCTTGCCTTCCCCATATTTAACTAGTAGGGCTGTTAGGTTGGCTGTTTTACGGTCAATGCTTGCACGAATTTGAACCTCTGGCGTTCCGCTCATGCGAATATCGTTTTCTAAAGGCGGAGTCAAATAGACAAGCCTAGTAGCCAATACAGAATCAGGATTCAAAGTCAGCTCTTCAGCCTTGATTGCTGCACGTCCACAAAATGCTGATTCTTCTTGTTCTTGTTTGGTACAGGGTGCAATTCTAAGCTGCCGCCTCCATCTGAAGCCGGTTTAAAATGCAATTTTGTGCCTGAGGCTCCTTTAGCCGGCCAGCTTGCCTCTGAATGCCATGTCTTATCCTCTCTTTGAATATCTACCATCGGTTCATCCATGACATCATTTTTAATATCATACAGCCAGTAATCAAACCATTTATTTAAAGTCGGCAGCCATACATCACGTCTGAAGCTGTAAGGGCTGGAATGACCGCCTTGATGAAGCCACATTTTCCTCGGAACATCATTCTCTCCAAGTGCCTGCCACCAATCTGAAAAATGCTTTGTCTTAACATTCCAGTCATTTAATCCATGGACAATAAAGACACTTGCTTTTACTTGGTCAGCATCCTTTGTATAATCTCTTTTACTTCAGAATTCATTATAATCACCGGTTTGCCTGTCCTGGCCTTCAGTTAATTCTTTTATGACATTACTGCAAGCTTCAGGATTTTTCCTGGTTAAGATAGCTTCGGCCATATTATCTGCATCTTCCCCTTGATACCCGCCTGGCGCAATCACAGCACCGTTTGAACGATAATAGTCATACCAGCTGCTGATTGCCGCAATAGGCACGATTGTTTTAAGGCCCTCGACTCCAGTGGCAGCCACAGCATTAGGCAGGGTTCCATTATAAGAAACTCCTGTCATTCCCACGTTTCCTGTTGTCCAATCAGCTTTTATTTCCTGTCCCTCTGCATTGTAAGCTTTTGTTCTTCCATTCAGCCAATCAATTACAGCCCGTGTTCCAAGAATTTCATGCTCATCTCCGGTTGTAGGACAGCCGTCAGAAAGGCCAGTCCCTACACTTTCCGCAAGAACAACCGCATAGCCTCTGGGCACAAAATAGTCGTCATAATATCCCGGGAGATTTGTCTGCGGTTTTCCCTTTTTCCCCTTGTCTTTCCCTTTTTTTGGCACAGCGTTAAGCTCTGTATCCACCTCATAAACCGGCACTCCTTTAATTCCGGAACGGTAAGGGCTCATTTCATAAATAACAGGTACCTTTAATCCTTCCTCTGTTTCTTTTGGTCTGATAATATCTGCACGTACCCGATCCAGTTTCCCATCCCGATCACTGTCAGTTGCTGTTTCAACAAAAACTCTTTCGACAATGGCATCGTCCAGGGAAAAAACAGGCTGTGTCATGCCATTTTCGACTTTAATCTGTGTTTCCGCTGAAGCAATGCCGTTGTGGCTGTCTTTACCCATTGAAGGCAAAGCCCCGCCGGCAATCAGCGGGAAAGCGATGGCTGATGTAATGAGCACTTTTAATGCAGCCTTTTTCATAGTAAATCCTCCCCTTATAAAACTTTATAATTTTCAGAATATATTAAAATCACATTAGTTTCGATAGTCGAAAGACCTGTATTTTTCAAAAGAAAAGTGCTGACAATCCACCGGAGTCCTTCTAAAGTCATGTAAAAAGATGTATGCATCCCTTATACGGTACTTTACATCTATCATTTTCTCGAATCCCAAAAGTTAATATATTCCTTTTCTCCCGGAATTAATAAATCTGCTAGGATAATCGATTCGTTTTACTCTCTATTAAAAGGAAGCAGAGCTATGTAGGCGAATACATATAGCTGGACTACCAGTCGAGGGGGAATTATAGATGAAAGTTGGAAAGAAAGCTTCTTCTGTCATGCTTGCAGCAGTACTGACAGTTTCAAGTTTGTATGGGGTGCCTGCACAATTTGTACAGACTGCTGAAGCAGCACAAAGCCAGACAGAACATCCCGGCTCAAAAGCGTTTGATCAGAAGGTTATCGCAAGGATAGATGCAGCTCGCATGATGGAGGATGTCAGGTATTTATCAGAAACCATCGGACCGCGGGTTGCAGGAACTGATGCGGAAAAAGAAGCCGCAAATTTCATTCGCAAACGCCTTCAGTCATATGGCTACACAGTCGAAACACAAGAATTCAGCATTCCTGATAAAATGGCTGGAGGTTTGCACACCAGTGATTTGAAGGAGGTTCTTGTAACCATTCCTTCCGGGTCGGGATCGACGCCTGAAGAAGGAATTACCTCAGAATTATATGATGCCGGATTAGGCAGGGCAGCTGATTTCACAGAGGAAGCATCAGGGAAAATAGCACTTATTTCACGCGGTGACATTACGTTCTCTGAAAAAGTGTTAAATGCTGTAAATGCCGGTGCTGCAGGGGTCCTCATATACAATAATGTGGATCAGCCAGCCCCTATGAATCCTTCAATCGGAGGCCCATATAATATTCCTGTAGGAAGCATAACGAAAGCAAGCGGAGAAGCACTTCTTCAAGATGTTGCGGCACAAAACAAAAAAGTAACCCTTACTGTAAAAAGATTTCAAAACATAAAATCGCAAAACATTATTGCCACCAAGAACCCTAAGCCTCATAAAGGCGGGGAAACTGATATTGTCCATATTTCTGCACATTTCGATAGTGTCCCATTTGCTCCAGGGGCAAGCGATAACGCATCAGGTACTGCTGTTGCCCTTGAGCTGGCGAGAGTTCTGAAAAGTTATCCTGCTGACAAAGAATTACGATTTGCATTTGTAGGCGCAGAAGAAATCGGCCTTCTTGGTTCTCAGTATTATGTCAGCCAGCTGAGCGGCAATGAAATAGAGCGGAGCATAGCAAACTTCAATATGGATATGGTAGGTACAGCATGGGAAAATGCAACTGCGATTTACATGAATACCCTGGATGGCCAGGCAAATATTGCAACAGAAACCGCTCTTGCCACTGCAGAGCGTATCGGCACACCATCTGAATTAGTGCTTTATCAGCGCGGCGCATCCGACCATGTTTCTTTTCACGATGCAGGCATCCCGGCTGTTAATTTTATCAGGCGGGAGCCTGTCACAGCCAATCTTGAGCCGTATTACCATACACCGCTGGATTCCATCGAGCACATAAGTGCCGAGCGGATGAAAGAAGCCGGGAATCTAATTGGCGCTTCAGTTTACAGCTTAATCCGAAAATAGAATTGTCTCTATGAATCCTCGGAAATACCACGAGGATTTTTTTGTTTTTTACTTACCAGCTATTTATTAACGCCATTGTGTTTACATGCAAAATAAGAGGGTACACTATACCCTTTCTAAATTTCATGTTTAATATTTAGACGTTTTTACAGTTTAAATTGTAAAGAATCCGGGTAACATAATTGTAACATTACAAATAAATAAACTAACTGCCTGTTAGTCCTTTATATCCCTAAAGGAGGGAGTCATCATGGATTTTGAACACGAGGCTGTCATACTAAAGAGAGAACTCTCCCTTCTCATGGATGAATATGAAAGGTGCGAGATTGACGACGTGAAAAATGAAATTTCAAAGGATATTCAACTGCTGAGCCGTGCAATAGACGATATACTTAATTAAGTATATACGTGGCATGGCTTTTTTTATATTTTAATAACATACACACATGGTTTTTATTAGGAGTGATGTTTTATGCCACAGCAAATTTATTACAGTTTCATCCGTCTGCCATTAGTAATCAGGATTCTGTTGATTGCCCTGCTGGTGATCTTTCTTTTTGGCGGATTAATACATATTATCGAACCCTCCTCCTTTCCGACCTTTTTTGATGGAATCTGGTGGGCTGTGGTTACAGCCTCCACTGTGGGATTTGGAGATTTATATCCGACAAGCACAGCCGGACGCATTATAGGAATTGCGCTTATTTTAACAGGAGCGGGCTTTCTGTCTACATATTTTATTTCACTTGCAACAGCCGCAGTAACACGGCAGAATGACTTCCTGGAGGGAAAAGTTAAATACCAGGGTAAAAATCATATTGTTGTGATCGGCTGGAATGAACGTGCACGGGAGATCGTAAATACACTCGGGGGCGATGGGATGAACCATTCCATTGCTTTAATAGATGAAACATTAAAATCAAATCCTGTCCCCCATAATAATGTACATTTTATTCAGGGACGCGCTAACAGAGATGATGTCCTTATGAAGGCAAATATATTTGACGCGCAAAAAGTAATCATAACAGCAGATCAGAATAAAGATGAATTGCATGCAGATATGAATTCAATCTTAGCCTTATTGGCAATCAAAGGGTTGAATCGGGATGTTCAATGCATCGTGGAAATATTAACATCTGAACAGGCAGCAAATGCTAAAAGAGCTGGGGCTGATGAAATTGTCCAGACGAATGTGCTCACAAGCTTCGTTATGATCAACAGCATTTCTTCCCAGGAGCTCGTTACTTCTTTTCTTGATTTGCTGGGACAGCTTGATAAACGAAAATTAACGTTTCAGCCTGCATCGGAAGAAATAGAAAATAAAACCTTTGCTGAACTTAGTGCAGAGCTTATGAATGAAGGCATCCTCCTTTTAGGTGTTAAAAGAGGGGAGGAAACTCTGGTTAATCCTCCCCAGCCTTTTAAAATTCTTCAGCAGGATCAGCTGATTGTTATACTCGGTTAATCTCTTATTAATATGGACTCAAGCTCCTCTACAAGTGCTTTGCCGAGATCAATGAATTCCTTCGGAAAACTGGCGTCCTTATCCACTGGCTCCGAGAATTGATCAAAGGAGGCGCTGAAATTTCCGGTATAGGCGTGGTCATCAAGACCGCGCTGGTACTTATGGGAAAGCAGAAACGGCCTGCCTATCTCCACCGTACAGCTTGGATCATCAAGCTGCCCATCAATTGCCTTAAATGGGACCCTTAAAAACTGGTATCCCACCTCATCATCAATTTTATAGTCAAAAGAACCGTGATCATAATCCCAGTTCCCGCCAATCGAATAGCCAATCGGCTTCAAAGCCTGCTCCAGCTTATACAAATCAAAATGCTTTCCTTCCACTTTTGAAGGTATCTCAATCACTGAATCCATCCCCTTTTTCGCTTTTGGCTTAGTTTCTCCAAAGTGGAGGATATCATGAATGCGATGGAACTATATTTTCTTCAATAAAAAACGCCTGCCCGCAGGCAGACGCTTCTCACTATTACTTCAATCTTTTTTCAAGTTCCGCTTTTTTCTCTTCAAATCCTGGTTTTCCCAACAAAGCGAACATGTTTACTTTGTATGCTTCAACACCAGGCTGGTCGAAAGGATTCACTCCCAGAAGATAACCGCTCATGGCACATGCTTTTTCAAAGAAGTAAACCAGATAGCCAAATGTATAGGCATCCATTTTTGGAATGGAAACAATGAGGTTTGGCACTCCGCCATCTGTGTGTGCAAGCATGGTTCCTTCAAAAGCTTTGTTATTCACAAAATCGACAGTCTCACCCGCAAGATAGTTCAAACCATCAAGATCATTTTCCGCCTCTTCAATGGTAAGTTCATGGCGTGATTCCTCCACCTTGATAACCGTTTCAAAAAGGTCCCGGCGGCCTTCCTGCACATACTGGCCTAATGAATGAAGATCAGTGGAGAAGTTAGCTGATGAAGGGAAAATTCCTTTCTGGTCTTTTCCTTCACTTTCACCGAAAAGCTGCTTCCACCACTCTGCAAAATATTGAAGACCTGGTTCATAGTTGATCAGCATTTCAATCGTTTTGCCTTTGTTATAAAGAACATTGCGGACAGCAGCATACTGATAGGCTGCGTTCTCCTGAAGCTCAGATTTGCTGAAGTCTTCGCGCGCCTGTGCAGCACCGTTCATCATATCTTCAATGCTTGCACCGCTGACAGCTATCGGCAAAAGACCTACTGCTGTAAGAACAGAATAGCGGCCGCCTACATCATCAGGAATAATAAATGACTCGTAGCCTTCTTCTGTCGCAAGAGTTTTTAAAGCACCTCTCGCTTTGTCGGTCGTAGCATAAATTCGTTTACGCGCTTCTTCCACACCATATTTTTCCTCGAGCATTTTGCGGAAAATACGGAAAGCCAATGCCGGCTCAGTTGTTGTGCCTGATTTGGAAATCACATTAATGGACCAATCTTTTCCGTCAAGCAGATCCATTAAATCCTTCATGTATGAAGAACTGATATTGTTACCGGCAAACAGTACCTGCGGAGTACCGCGCTTTTCTTTTGGAAGTGCATTATAGAAGCTGTGCTGAAGCATTTCTATAGCCGCACGCGCTCCAAGATAGGAGCCTCCAATTCCAATGACAATAAGAACATCGGAATCGTTCTTAATTTTCTCAGCCGCTTTTTGAATGCGGGAGAACTCTTCTTTATCATAGTTTGAGGGTAGATCGATCCAGCCTAAATAGTCGCTGCCAGCTCCAGTTTGTTCATGAAGGGAGTGGTGAGCAACCTTCACTGCATCCTGCAGATATGTAATTTCATGTTCGCCAAAAAAAGGAAGTGCTTTTGAGTAATCAAAACGAACGTGTGTCATGAATGTCCTCCATTTTTTCTCAAATTTAAACAGCTCTTATCATTTGCTGCCATCTCTATTCCACTTTAACGAATGCACCAAAGTTAATCAAGAATCATCCCATATTGTAAGCGTGTCCAATTTTGACATATTTTTTACGTAAAAGAATGATTGTAATTTTCCGGCGTAAAATTGTCAAAGGACCCCGCCGCAGGGCAGAGTCCGTCTGAATGTTACAAGGAAGCTCGGTAGATTGAAACTACGTCAGCATGATTTAATTTCGCGAAATTGCCAAATTCTCCATTGACCGTCGCTTTGTCTGCCATCAATTCAATCTTGCTTTCATCGATGTCATAATCAGCCAGGCGGGAAGGCGCCCCAATGCTGTTCCAGAATTCACGAAGCTTTTCAATCCCTTCAAGTGCTGTCTCTTCATCCGTTTTTCCTGCAGGATCCACATTAAGTACACGGACAGCCAGCTGCTTAAAGCGTTCAGGCTTCACTTTCAAATTATGCTTCATCCAGTTCGGGAACAGAATGGCAAGGCCGCCGCCATGAGGAATATCATAAACAGCCGATACAGCATGCTCGATATTATGCGTTGCCCAGTCCCCGCGATAGCCCATATTCAGGATTCCATTCAGCGCCATCGTGCCGGAATATAAAATGGTTGCACGATGCTCATAGCTTTCAAGGTCTTCAAGAAGCTTAGGAGCTGCTTCCATTATGGTGATCAGCAGAGATTCGCACATGCGATCCTGAAAATCAGTATTCTCTTCAAGATGGAAATAATGCTCCAGCACATGGGACATCATGTCGACAATTCCATATACCGTTTGATTTCTTGGCACTGAAAACGTATTAACAGGATCAAGAATTGAAAATTTAGGGAATGTCACGGGACTGCCCCATCCATATTTTTCATTTGTTTCCCAGTTTGTAATAACAGATCCGGCATTCATTTCAGAACCGGTAGCAGCTAGTGTAAGAACCGTTCCAAACGGCAGAGCTTCTGCAGCAAATGCTTTCTTGATAACCAGATCCCAGGCATCGCCAGCATATTTGGCACCGGCAGCAATAGCCTTAGTGCAATCGATGACACTCCCTCCGCCAACAGCGAGCAGGAAATCGACACTTTCATTTTTACAGATTTCAACGCCTTTGCGAACGGTAGAGATTCTTGGATTAGGCTCAACCCCTGCCAATTCAAAAACTTCAGCACCAATTTCATTTAGCTCAGCCATCACTTTATCATATAAACCATTTCGCTTAATGCTTCCTCCGCCGTATACAACAAGTACCTTCTTGCCGTACTGGGGAATTTCAGTCTGCAATTGGGACAGTTGATCTTTCCCAAAAATTAATTTTGTCGGATTATAAAAGGTAAAATTTTGCATATCAACATCTCCTTTACCCCATCATTATCATTCAAATTTTAAGCTATTGCAAAAAGTATGATTCGGTATTCGGACTCCTTTCATTATGGCCCTTAACTACTATTAAGATGAATATTTTTTATTTCCGTGCAGCAACATAATAGTGAACCTATACTTTAAGGAGGAAACATCATGAGTGGCATTCAGCGTATTGCACTGGTTCTTACAATTATTGGAGCTATTAACTGGGGTTTAATCGGATTTTTCCAATTTGATCTTGTGGCAGCTATTTTTGGCGGCCAGGATTCAGCCCTTTCAAGAATCATATATGGCCTGGTGGGCATCGCAGGCCTAATCAACCTTGGCCTTCTCTTCAAACCGAATGAAGAATTGGAAAGAGAACCTGAAACCAGGCCAACCCGCTAATATATGCAAAAAATCCTTGCACATTGTGTGCAAGGATTTTTTATTTAAAATTATAATTAGCTTAATACTTTATTGATTCTTTCAATTGCCCAATCAAGCTCTTCTTCCGAAATGACTAAAGGCGGAGCAAATCGGATAACCGTGTCATGCGTTTCTTTGCAGAGCAATCCCTGTTCTTTTAGCTCTTCGCAATATTTTCGTGCCGGCTCATTCAGCTCAACACCTATAAATAATCCGCGTCCGCGCACTTCTTTAATGACAGGATTGTTAATTTCTTTTAATTTACCCATGAAATATTCACCCAGCTTAAGTGAGCGCTCTGCAAGCTTCTCTTCAACCAATACGTCCATGGAAGCAACTGAAACCGCACAAGCCATTGGGTTTCCTCCAAATGTTGAACCATGTGATCCTGGATTAAATACCCCAAGAACATCTTTATTCGCAACCACACATGAAATCGGGAATACTCCTCCTCCAAGTGCTTTCCCTAAAATGTACATGTCAGGATCTACATCTTCCCATTCGCATGCAAACATTTTTCCGGAACGTGCAAGACCAGCCTGAATTTCATCTGCAATGAATAATACATTGTTCTCCTTACAAGTTTCATATGCCTTTTTCAGAAAGCCTTCAGGAGGGATCACGATTCCAGCTTCACCTTGAATCGGCTCAATTAAGAAAGCAGCCGTATTCTCAGTGATTGCTCCTTTAAGTGCGTCAAGGTCTCCGTACGGGATCAGCTTAATGCCTGGAAGCATTGGTCCGAATCCGCGCTTATATTCTTCTTCTGAAGAAAGGGAAACCGCTGTCATTGTACGGCCATGGAAGTTTCCGACACAAGCAATGATCTCCGCCTGGTTATCTTCAATCCCTTTTACGTCATAAGCCCAGCGGCGTGCAGCTTTGATTGCTGTTTCGACTGCTTCAGCCCCTGTGTTCATAGGGAGTGCCATTTCTTTTTTTGTCAGTTCACAAATCATTTCATACCATGGGCCAAGCTGATCGTTATGGAAAGCACGTGAAGTTAATGTTACACGATCTGCCTGGTCCTTCAGCGCCTGAATGATTTTTGGATGGCGGTGCCCCTGGTTTACAGCCGAATAAGCACTAAGCATATCCATATATTTATTGCCTTCAGGATCTTCCACCCAAACACCTTCCGCTTTGGAAATAACGATTGGCAGCGGATGATAGTTGTGTGCACCGTATTTTTCAGTTTGTTCAATTAGTGATTTTGATTTTGTCGCTTCAGTCAATTAAAATTCCTCCTTTTTCAGAATAGTCCTTTTTATTGTAACGTTAAGCTATTCTTCTTTAAACTATTTAAGGTTTTAGCATGTACAGGATATTCAATATCCCATACATGCTTTACAGATTTTAATACATTTCAGAAGTAGTCTTCGCCTGCATGTGCAGAAGAATGTAGTCAGGTCCGCCCGCTTTGGAGTCGGTTCCGGACATGTTGAATCCTCCGAATGGCTGGTATCCAACGATCGCACCTGTACAGCCGCGGTTGAAGTATAGGTTTCCGACATGGAAATCTTCACGCGCTTTTTGGATGTGCTCACGGTTCTGTGTGATCACA
>NZ_NPDG01000048.1:0-647 GCF_002272225.1 Bacillus sp. 7894-2 | reverse complement strand
ACCCTGGTCGATGACTGGACCCATGTAATTGCTTTGGTCTTCAGGGTTGCCCTGTGTTAATTCGTTCGTCAATTCAACCACACGGTTCAGAACCTGATCGTATACATCTTCTACGATTACTGCTCGTGAACATGCTGAACACTTTTGTCCGGAGAAGCCAAATGCAGAAGCCACGATGGAAGTCGCCGCCAATTCAAGGTCTGCTTCTTTGTCGACAACGATCGTATCCTTGCCTCCCATTTCCGCGATCACGCGCTTCAGCCAGATTTGGCCATCGTTTAATTTAGAAGCGCGCTCATTGATGCGAAGACCCACGTCGCGTGATCCTGTGAATGAGATGAAGCGGGTATCTTTATGGTCAACCAGATAGTCGCCCACCTCTGCCCCACTGCCAGGCACGAAGTTCAGAACGCCCTTTGGAAGTCCTGCTTCTTCCATTACTTCAACAAATTTCGCAGCCACAACCGGTGTTGTAGACGCTGGCTTTAATAGAACAGTGTTTCCTGCCACGATCGCTGCAACAGTTGTGCCGGCCATGATTGCAAGCGGGAAGTTCCAAGGAGAGATGATGATGCCCACTCCCAATGGAATGTAGTCATAACGGTTATATTCATTCGGACGGCTGTTAACAGGAACACCGTCTTTAA
>NZ_NPDG01000047.1:0-8278 GCF_002272225.1 Bacillus sp. 7894-2 | reverse complement strand
AGATTCTTTCTCCGCCTATTAATAAGTCATAGTCTTGTCCTAAATAGCTTTCGACTGTTTTTAAACCCTGTAAGTATGCTTCGCGGTTTTCTTCTGCTTTAAAGTTTGTGAAAGGTTCATGTTTGTACGGCTGTACCATGATGTCGTCCCCCTTTAGTCTATTCGATATTCATCAGCTCTTATATAATGCAAGAACTGTGCCAAAAATAAATAAGCTGAAAAATAACTATTTAACAAGACGAAAGCAAATTAATTTTGCCCTTTTTCTGTTACTGGTGCAAATTATCATTGCACACATTTGATTTAATATATACTATTGAATAAATTGCCGAATGAAGGAGATTACAATGAACCACAGGGAAATTGAACAGCTTCAATTGAATAACAAGATCTTTCAACGGATATTGGATGAAATCGATGTAGGTGTCCATGTCGTGAATGAGGAAGGAAAAACTACATTCTACAACAAGAAAATGGCCCAGATAGAAGGCATGGATTATGAAGATGTATTGGATAAAAATCTGCTGGATGTATTTACTTTCAATCAGGACGAATACAGTACCTTGCTTCAGGCGCTCAAGAATGGCAGCAAAATTAAAAATGCCAAACAAACCTACTTTAACAATAAAGGGCAGGAAATCACTACAATCAATAATACTTTTCCGATTATGGAAGATGGTGAACAGATTGGCGCCATGGAGATTGCCCGTGATGTAACCAAGCTTGAAAAGCTGATCAGAGAAAACATGAATAAACGCGGAGATACCCGTTATACCTTTGATAGTATTATTGGCTTAAGCGACGAAATCCATGAAGTGATTGAAGCAAGCAAAAGAGCAACCCGAACAAGTTCCTCAGTTCTGATAATAGGAGAGACCGGTACTGGAAAGGAGCTCTTTGCCCAAAGCATCCATAATGGCAGCAGCCGTTCTTCGCAGCCATTCATCTCTCAAAATTGCGCAGCTCTTCCGGACAGTCTGATAGAGGGCCTTTTATTTGGGACGAAAAAAGGGGCATTTACAGGCTCCATTGAAAGGCCTGGATTATTTGAGCAGGCAAATGGCGGGACTTTGCTTCTGGATGAGATCAACTCACTTAATCCCTCCCTTCAGGCAAAGCTTTTGAGAGTTTTACAGGAAAGAACGGTCCGCCGGGTCGGTGATACAAAAGACCGGGCAGTGGATGTCAGGATCATAGCAACCATAAATGAAGACCCGATTGATGCTATTTCAGAAGGCCGGATGCGGAAAGATTTATATTATAGACTGAGTGTTGTATCCCTCTTCATACCGCCTCTTCGGGATAGAAGAAAGGATATCCCGGAACTTGCACAGTTTTTTATAGAAAAATATAATCAGCTCTTTGGAATGAATGTAGTGGAAATCGAAGAAGAAGTAATGAACAAATTCGAGCAATACGACTGGCCGGGCAATGTACGCGAACTGGAGCATATTATCGAAGGGGCCATGAACCTTATGGATCAGGAAGAAGCCATCAGCTATGTGCATTTGCCTCTTCATTTCCGGAAAAAGCCTCAATTCAAAGAACAGCAGAAGGAAACCGGCCATTTGGAGGATGTACTGGTCCCAAAAAACAAACCTGTTAAAACACTGGAACAATATATGCAGGAAGCTGAGATTTACTATTTAAAGAGAGTCCTTAAACACCATGGCAATAATATAACCCAAACAGCAAAATCCCTTGGCATGAGCCGGCAAAATCTGCAGTATCGGCTGAGGAAGTACGGATTCAGAAAAGAAAACAGCTGATTGCTCCAAGTCTTGAAGTGGCGGTCTTACTGCCCGTTAGACTGCGATAAAAAACGAAAAGCTCCCCACCGGGAGCTTTTATTTGTATATAATATCATCCCGAAGCGCTGCTACACGAGTCAACGCTTCATCTATATCCCTCTCACTCACTCCGAAATGCGCAAGTGCATCATGCAGATGCCTCGCAATCGCATCAAAGTGTTCCGGCTGCAGATTCATGCCCTCATGTGCTTTTGCCATGGAATTGCCTGAATATTGATTAGGTCCCCCCAGAGCATAGCTAATGAACTTAGCTTGATGGCTCTTCTGCTTTACCATATCGGTATGCTCGAAAAACTGATTGACGGCCGGATCCTTCAATACCAGTTCCTCGTAAAAATAATCGACAACCTTTTCAATAGATTCTACGCCGCCCACTTTTTCGTAAAGTGTCTGCTCAGCCATATTTATCTCTCCTTTCAACAAACTATATTCTTTGCTGACTGACAGTTCCTATTCAAAAATAGTACAATCAGGAACAATTTACCTTTACCCTATTATCTTTTCAAAAAACCAAAAAGGCTCCGTGGGTACGGAGCCTGAAATTTAAGATGCTAATTGATCTTTTTCTTCTGTTTCTTTTCGTTCCTGGTCACTCATGAATGTTATTTTGTAGCCAAGCATCGCAAAGATAATAGCCAGGATCGGAACAGTGAAATTTAAAATCGCGTATGGTGCATATTCAAACGGATGAACGGCCAGTGTTGACATAATAAATACCGCACAAGTATTCCATGGAACAAAAACGGACGTGACGGTACCTCCATCTTCAAGGGCACGTGAAAGGTTTTTTGATTGCAGATTTTTATCCTTAAATGCCTGTGTGTACATCCTGCCCGGCAGCAGGATGGAAATATACTGCTCGGCAGCCGCTACATTGGTAAAGAAGGCAGATAGCACAGTAGTGGCCACTAAGCTCCTTGCTGAACGGGCCAATTTCAGGATCTGTTCAACAATGGCTTTTAGCATGCCGGTCTGCTCCATAACTCCACCAAAGGCCATTGCTACAATCGTAAGGGACACAGTATACATCATATCGTCAATGCCGCCTCTATTAAATAGCTCGTCCACCATCGTGTTTCCTGATTCAATCGAAAATCCGCCCTGGAGTGTATTCACAGCATCTCCTACAGCCCCGCCCTGTACAAAAATATGGCATAGCCAGCCAAGGAAAACACCCACCGCAAGCGCGGGCAATGCAGGCACTTTTTTTGCCACTAATCCTATAACAATTAAAGGAACCAGTAATAGCCAAGGAGATATAACGAAACTTTCTGACAAAACATTCATTACCTCGGTAATTTTTTCATTTTTTACATCATCCCCGCCAAATTGCCTTCCCAAAAACCAATAAGCAACAATGGCAATAGCCAGCGCCGGAATGGTGGTATAAAACATGTGCTTTATGTGATCAAAAAGATCTGTACCTGTAATTCCTGCAGCCAGATTAGTCGTGTCTGACAGCGGAGACATTTTATCTCCAAAATAGGCGCCTGAAATTATAGCCCCTGCCACCATTGGTGCCGGTATGCCCATGCTGATTCCGATGCCCATTCCGGCAACGCCTATCGTTCCCATAACAGACCATGAACTCCCGATTGCAAGCGCAACAATCGCACAGATGATGCAGATGGACGCCAAAAACATTGAGGGTGTCATCAGCTTCAGTCCATAAAAGACCATGGTGGCTACAATTCCTCCGCCAATCCAGGATCCAATAGTCAAGCCTACCATTATAATAATTAAAATAGCCGGAAGTGCCAGCTTAATGCCTTTATAAAAACCTTCCTCAATATCATTCCACTTATAATTAAAACGCCAGGCAATGATAGCGGAGACAATTGTTCCGGCAATTAAAGGCACATGAGGGCTTCCCTCAAATTTTACAATCGTAATAATCATAGCAGCAATCATTACCAGCAGCGGCAGCACTGCAAACCAGAAGGGTATTTTCTTTCCTGTTGCTTCTTTCATAATGTTCCTCCTCTTAAAGTTACACGTCTGTTGGTTTAACTATTGCAAGATTAATGCCAAGATATAAAATTCAAACATTTTTCAGACTATTTACCCTAAAAAAATTTAATTCCCATCCGTTTATGTATGTAAGCATGCAAAATAACTTGTCGAGCGCCCGCTCATTTTGCATAAATAAGCAAATATTCTTTGCATCAAGGTAAAAATAAAAAACCGGGCAGCAAAACCCGGTTTTCATTATTATTACTTCTTAATAAGATCCTCGCGCTGGGACTGGTCAATCCACTCTTGAAGCTTATCTTTAAGTGTATTGAATCCCTGTGCAGATTCGTCTTCCATTTTAATTGGAGCTGCCTGGCGCTTGCGAGGCTTTCTTGCTTTCGCTTCTGCTTGTGGCGCTTCTTCTGTTGCACGGATTGATAAACCGATTTTCCCTGCTGCTTCGTCAACAGAAAGAACCTTCACTTTTACTTCATCGCCCACTTTAAGATGCTCATTAATATCTTTTACGAAACCATGAGTCACTTCGGAAATGTGGACTAATCCCTGTGTATTCTCATCTAATGCTACGAACGCACCATATGGCTGAATACCCGTTACCTTTCCTGTAATAACACTGCCTACTTCGATTTTCTCAGACATGAAAACACTCCTATTTAAATTCAAATTTTATCTCTTTATACGCAATAAAAAATTATATCACAACTTAATCAAAATATCAAAAGGAATTCAAATGGAAACTCCAGACATTTTCATACATAAGTTCATTCATTATAATAAAACAATCCGCAAACAATATGTAGACATTCTATTTGTTTGTTAACTAAATGTTCATGAAGTACAAAGAGGATCTTGCGTTTACCATGATAAAATATAGTTAGAAGAAATCGTTAACGGGAGTGATGGATATGTCAAATATAGGCCTTAACATTAAAGCTTGCCGCGAACGTGCAAACATGACCCAGCAGCAGCTCGCATTAAAGGTGAGAGTGGGGACGGGAACGATTGCAAAATATGAAAATGGAGATCAGATTCCTGATACCCAGACTGTTCTAAGAATCTCAACAGCCCTGGATATACCAGCTTCCGAACTGCTTGAACAGGAACTGCAGAAGGGCCAGTCAGGAATCGATTATGAAATCGAACAGCTTGTGCGTGAAATTGGCACAAAAAAAGCAAAGCTTATCTTGCGGAAAGCTAAGGAATTCAGTGAGGAAGATTTCCTGCGTGTCATGCAAATGCTATATGAAATTAAATATGATCAAAAAGTTTTATAAAAGGGAGTATATAAAAAGGGAATACTGGTTAGCCTTGAAGTATAAGGCTTTCTAGTATTCCCCCCCTTTTTGAAGTTGACAATCTGTTGTGGATTGTCCTTTTTTTATGCCTTCGGATTTTGCTTTACAAAATGGCTGATTCTCTTAATCGCTTCCTGCAGAAGTTCCATGGAAGTGGCATAAGAGCAGCGCACATGGCCTTCCCCGCTTTCGCCAAAAATATTGCCTGGCACGACAGCTACCTTTTCCTCCAGCAGCAGCTTTTCTGCAAATTCTTCAGAAGTAAGCCCGGTACTTTCAATAGATGGGAAAGCATAAAAGGCTCCACCCGGCATATGGCATGTTAACCCCAGTTCATTCAGAGACTGAACAAAATAATTCCGCCTGCGCTTATAGCTCTTTTTCATGTCCTCGACATCTGATCTGCCGGTCTTCAAGGCTTCAAGGGCAGCAAACTGTGCCATTGTAGGTGCGCACATCATTGCATACTGGTGAATTTTCAGCATTGCCTGCGAGATCTCCTCAGGAGCGCAGATAAACCCCAATCTCCAGCCTGTCATGGCAAACCCCTTTGAAAATCCCGATATTAAGATAGTTCTTTTCTTCATTTCTCCGATGGCGGCAAAACTCGTATACTCATCATCATATGCAAGCTCCGCATATATCTCATCAGAAAGAACCAGCAAATCGTACCTTTCAGCTATTTTTGCAATAGCGTTCAGTTCATCTCCACTTAACATTGTTCCAGTCGGATTATTGGGTGAACAAAGTATAATGGCTTTCGTCCGGGAGGTTATTGCGTTTTCCAGCTGCTCAGGCAGAATTTTAAACCCATTCTCCTTTAAAGTCTGGACCTGGACAGGCACACCTCCTGCAAGAGTTACTAAGGGAACATAGGAAACAAAGCTTGGTTCCACCACAATTACTTCATCACCCGAATCAAGGATTGCCCTTAAGGATATATCCAATGCCTGGCTCGCTCCCACTGTAACGACAATTTCACTTTGGGGTGAATAAGATACTCCAAAGCTTTTCTGCATATAATCTGCTATTTCCTCCCGCAGCTCCATTAAGCCGGCATTAGCCGTATAAGAGGTGTACCCCTGCTCAAGGGAAAGGATGGCTGCTTCACGAACTGACCAGGGTGTGATGAAATCCGGTTCCCCCACCCCAAGGGAAATGACTCCTTCCATTCCGGCAGCAAGGTCAAAAAAGCGGCGTATCCCGGAAGGCTTTAGCTCTTCTACCGTTTTGGATAAATAAGATTTTGTTTCCTTCATTACGGTGACACCACAATTCGC
This sequence comes from Bacillus sp. 7894-2, assembly GCF_002272225.1. Classification (NCBI taxonomy): domain Bacteria; kingdom Bacillati; phylum Bacillota; class Bacilli; order Caryophanales; family Bacillaceae; genus Bacillus; species Bacillus sp. 7894-2. The sequence continues at coordinate 1,918 of NZ_NPDG01000047.1, read as the reverse complement.
TTGTCATCTTCATTTTGTTCAAAAATAGTGCCGTCATGTTTATATTTTTTTAGGATAAAGTGTGTTGTTGTCGACAAGACGGAATCGAGAGTCGACAGCTTTTCTGATACAAATCGGGCGACCTCATTCATGGAACGGCCTTCGATGATGACAGAAAGATCATAGGCGCCGGACATTAGATAGACAGATCTCACCTCTTTGAAACGGTAAATTCTCTGTGCAACTTCATCAAATCCTACCCCGCGCTTTGGAGCAACCTTCACATCAATCATAGCAGTAACTCCCTCATGGCCATCCACCTTTGACCAGTCAATAACAGAATTAAAACGCACAAGCACTTTCATTTCCTCAAGCTTATCTAAAGTGGTTTCAGTTTCCGCCACACTTAATTGAGCCATTTTCGCAATGTCTTCCACAGGGATTCGCGCACTGTTATTTTCTAAAATTTCCAAAACTTCGATTTGCTTTTCAGTTAATTTCAATACTTGTCGCTCCCATCCTTTAGTAATTTACTCTATAAAATAGTTACATTATAGCAAAAACTTCGAAAAATAAATGTGTCACTTTCATTATTTATTAATTTCTTTAAAATCATATGTGTCAAGATTAAGATTAAGGGGAAAATACTGTGAAACTGAGTCTAGGAGGGGGAAGGCCCATGGAACAAGCGACATTTTCAGGAACAGAGCCCATTAATGGAACAGATGTTTATTATGAATACTATAAACATGAGTCCTCCAGGAATACCCTGGTTCTGCTGCACGGTTTTCTGTCATCCACCTTTAGCTTTCGCAGGCTGATTCCTTTGCTGCAAACGGAATTCAATGTGGTATCGATGGATTTGCCGCCCTTCGGCAAAAGCGGGAAATCCCAGCAATTCGTCTACTCCTATAAAAACCTGGCGGATACGGTTATCCGCTTATCAGAAAAACTGGGCTTTGAAAAAGTCACATTAATAGGGCATTCCATGGGAGGACAGATTGTTTTAAATGTTGCACATTCCAAGCCTGATCTGGTTGACCAGGCCGTACTGCTGTGCAGTTCCGGATATATGAAACGAATGAAGCCTCATATTATCTTTTCAAGCTACATACCATTCTTTCATTTGTATGTGAAATTATATCTTCAGCGCTCAGGGGTAAAACAGAATTTAAAAAATGTTGTCTACGATCATTCCATGATTGATGATGAAATGCTCTATGGCTATTTGTCGCCCTTTTTAGAAGACGATATTTTCCGGGCCTTAACCAGAATGATCCGCGATAGGGAAGGCGATATGCCTGCCGCTGCATTGAAGAAAATAGAAACACCGTGCCTTCTAATATGGGGAGAACATGACAGGGTCGTTCCGCTTCATGTCGGGAAAAGGCTGAATAAAGATTTAAAAAATTCCAAACTGGTGGTATTAAAAGATACCGGACATCTCGTGCCGGAAGAGCGGCCGGAAGATGTTCTTAAGCACATCCGGAGTTTTGTAAATCCCGTTCAAGTGTGCAGATGAAAATGGCAGCCCCCGGGACGGAGAGCTGCCTTTTTTCACTTTACATAGCGCAGGAGCCATTATTCTTAATTTCAAGAAGACGCCCGGAGATTTCTATGCAATTTCCCAATGGAATGACTTCCTCAAAGGAAAATTCATATATGGATTGAATCTTCCTGGCTAATTTCATCTGATCATCCAGATCATGGACTGCCTGGACAGAATCCGCAATTTCAGTGTCATAGTTGCCTGGCCCCACTCCAAACGGATCCCACTGATCCAGTGTATAAACAAGCAAAAGATTCGTTTGCTGAATTTCCATTTCTATCACCTGATTATTATTCGGCTGAATGAAGCCGCAATATTTTAATTTTTAGCATCAATATCATATCATAGAGTCAGGATACATCAAGTGAAACTTCAATCAGTGGGGGGTTG
>NZ_NPDG01000046.1:0-14490 GCF_002272225.1 Bacillus sp. 7894-2 | reverse complement strand
AAAAGAAATCTAAAGGCGGTGACAGAGTTGGATCGTTTTAATTTCCATCAAAAAATCAGCAGGGAAAATACAGCTTCTGTTAAGTGGGATCGGACCAGGGAGGTTTTCGGCAGATCCGATGTATTGCCGATGTGGGTAGCGGACATGGATTTTCAGCCACCCGAAGAAGTGAAAAAAGCCATAGAGGACAGAATAGCTCATGGAGTCTACGGATATACATTTGCTCCTGATTCAACCGCAGATTCTATCGGACAGTGGCTTTACAGGCGGCATGGCTGGAAAATCAATAATGAGTGGATTTTATACAGCACCGGAGTGGTTCCCTCCATCGCAACAGCGATCCAGGCTTTTACGGAAAAAGAGGAGAAAGTAATGCTCCAGTCTCCCGTATATACTCCTTTCTTTGAAATGATTAAACAGAATGGCCGCAAAGTCGTTAATTCTCAGCTGAAGCTCGAGAACGGCCGGTACGAAATTGATTTTGCCGATTTTGAAGACAAATTGAAAGAGGGAGTGAAACTATTCCTCCTATGTAATCCGCACAATCCGGGCGGCCGCATGTGGACAGCAGAGGAACTTAGGAAAATAGGGGAGCTCTGTGTAAAATATAATTGCCTTATTCTTTCCGATGAGATCCATTCTGATTTAATTTATAAAGGCCATAAGCATTATCCCATTGCTTCAATGGATCCACAATATGCAGACATTACGGTCACCTGCATAGCTCCGACAAAAACTTGGAACCTTGCAGGGATTCAAGCTTCAGCTGCCATTATCAGCAATGAGAAGCTGCGAAAGGCATTCCAGGCAGAACAGCACAAGCAAGGATTCTTTACGCTGTCGGCCTTCGGCATCGTTGGCATGGAGGCAGCTTACCGCCATGGCGAAGAATGGCTCGATGGTCTGATGGATTATCTCGCTGAAAATAAACGGACAGCAGCTGAGTTTATTGGTGAGCACCTTCCCGGTATTCGCCTGATGGAGCCGGATGGCACCTATCTCTTATGGCTGGATTGCCGCGGATTGGGATTAAGTGATGCCGAACTGCGCCAAAGGCTTTTGGAAAAAGGAAAACTCGCATTGGAGCCTGGCCCGAAATACGGCCAGGGCGGTGAAGGCTTCGTCCGGATGAACATTGCCTGCCCGCATGAAGTATTGGCGGAAGGGCTGGAGAGGCTGAAGCGGGCTTTTGAGTGATAGTTTGTGGAGGCACGGCTGGAAGGCCGTGCTTTTTGTGCGTTGCGCGGAGATTGCGTTGGCCGGTCTGATTAAGTACCTTTTTCGCAGGTCGTCGCATTTCCAACCCACAAGTTAAATCCCCTCGCGCTTCAAGCAAGGGGATTTACAGTACATATTCAGCAAGCACACTCTGCACTTCGTAGATGTTCAAGTTTTTATTAAAATGTTTTTCAATTGGTTCGTCTGATCCTGAGATCCAAATTTTTAATTCGGCCTCCAGATCGAAGCTGCCTGCGGTTTCAATGCTAAAATGGGTGATGTTTTTATAAGGGATGCTGTGGTACTCGATTTTTTTCCCTGTGATTCCCTGCTTATCCACCAGGATCAGGCGCTTGTTTGTAAAAATGAATAAATCACGGACCAGCCTGTAGGCTTTTTCAACCTGTTCACTTGGAGCAAGGACGGCTGAAAATTCGTCCTGAACCTCTTTAATATCTGCTTCTGATGCATTGCCGATAAAACCATCGAAAATTCCCATTTAACCAACCTCCATTATAAGGTTTAACTCCATTATACGGATCGTCCGGAAAAATTCCCAGTGATAAAGGCTTTCCCTTCCCGGAAAGCCTTCAATTATTTATTCTTCTGTTGACTGATCATCCTGTGCTTTTTTCTGCCCTTCTTCTTTTTTATCTTTTGAAATACGGCCGCAGGCAATGCGTTCTCCGGAATCTCCTGCCGGCTGGGTCATGCCATCATCCGGCCCTTCATGAATGACAATGGAGGTCCCTTCCTTTGTCAGCAGTGAAGTTTTGGCTTCTTTTAACGTGACCTGAGGCGCCATAAAATCAATCTTAACTTTGCCGTCATCCTCGACAATCAGGTTGGGAAGGTCACCAGCATGGGATCCTTTTGGGTGAAGCAGACCATGCTCCTTATTATCAGGATTGAAATGATTCCCGGCGGATTTGAAATCAGGGGGTTCGCATTTTGCTTCTTCATGGATATGGATGCCAAGCTCCCCCGGCGGCAGTCCGCTCAGATCTCCAGTCAATTTTACTCCGCTAGCCTGTTCCTGCACCTTAATGATGCCTAATGAATCGCCTGCAGCATTATACATTTCAACTTCGGTATTTGTAATGTTCTCTTCCCCGCAGCCGGACAGAAAAAGAACAAAACCCAGCATCAAAGCTTTTCTCATGATTGAATCCTCCATCAAGGCAATTTGCCTTTAGTGTTGCCCAATCACATTCTCAATAAACAAAAAAAGCGAGAGCAGTGCAGGATAGTTATCCAAGTTAACAAAAAAGGAGAACAGCCGCTCAGCTGTTCCCCTCTTGTCTATTTTGCCTCTCAATGCGCTCTTCAAGCTCTTTCGCCTTGGCTGCTTCGCGCCTTGATGCACGGATAATTAATCTCATGGTAAGAATGGCCCCAATTAAGAAGATGGCAAACGTTAAAGCTGCCGGGCCGTATTCTGATTTATCTTCAGGAAAATACAAAAACAGTGACAGTACATACCATTGCAGCAATCTAATCCATCCTTTCTGCTAAAAAGCAGTGTCCATTAAATTATTATATCAGCAATGGCTGCACAGTCCAATGAACTTATTTCAATACCTCGATCTTTTCAATGACCACGTCTTCTGCAGGCTTGTCCTGTGCGTCTGTTTCAACCGCTGCGATGCTGTCGACTACATCCATTCCCTCAATAACCTGTCCAAAAACGGTGTGCTTGTTGTCGAGCCAATGCGTACCGCCTTTTTCATAAGCTTTAATGATCTCTTCCGGATAGCCGGTCTTTTCCATTTCTGCTTTCAGGCTTGGATCAAGTGACTTGTTCTGAACAATAAAGAATTGGCTTCCGTTTGTGTTGGGACCGGCATTCGCCATTGATAAAGCTCCGCGGATATTATAGAGCTCGTTGGAGAATTCATCCTCAAATGCTTCACCGTAAATGCTTTCTCCTCCCCTGCCGGTTCCATCAGGATCGCCGCCCTGAATCATAAAGTCCTGAATGACACGGTGAAAAATTAAGCCGTCGTAGTAGCCGTCTTCACTGTGCTTAATGAAATTTTCAACAGCTTTCGGGGCCTGGTCCGGGAAAAGTTTAATTTTAATATTCCCTTCTGATGTCTGCATTTCCACCAGTCTTTCATTTCCCTGTACTTCTTCAGTCAGCTGCGGAAAATTGTCCGGAGCTTCGCTTGCCTCATTATTTGCCTGTTTTTCTTCAGTTTCAGAGCCATTTGCATTGTCCGCTTCTTTATCAGTGCTTGTCCCGCATGCTGACAGGATAAACATCAGAATTAGAATGGGAGTTAACATACGCCATTTCATTAATTTCCAGCCTCCTATAAAAAACTAATCATTTTTTAGCTTACCTGATTTATTGAAAATTTGCACTTTGTTTTTTCAGGCTTCATAATAGGGCTAAAGAAAATGAAAAAGGAGAGGTTAGGTTGGCAGAAGTAAAGATAGGCGAAAAAGTAACAGCCATCTATAAAACAGGCAAGTATATCGGGGAAGTGACAGATATCCGGCCTCAAGCTTACTTGGTCAGAGTGCTTGGGGTCCTAAAGCATCCCATGCAGGGCGATTTACATAATCCGAAAGAAGCGGACGTGATGCTTTTTCATGAACGCCGCGCGCTTGCATACAGAGAGCAGACCAATGTGCCTAAGCAAATGGTAAAGCCTTTTGCAGAAGAAATACCAGATTATAAGGATTCGCTTCAAATAGCACTGGATAGAATGAGAACGGAGCTGGAAGGAGATTCTTCTCATTGGGCTGAGCAAAGCATAAGAAACCTCGACTCATTGGAGGAGGATTATTTTAAGTAAAATATAAACAAGCCAAATCGCTTTGATGGATTTGGCTTGTCAGGCAAATTTGTTAAACAGCTTCGAGAAGTCCACCCGGTCGCCAATTGTTGTCGGCTCCGGCTTTTGCAGATACTTTTTATCCTTTTCTACCAATCTGAAAATATTGTAAGTCGTCAAGGCATCATCCAGAGCCCGGTGATGTTTTCCGGTTCCTTCCTTGCCGTATTCCTGAACTGCTTTCCATAATCCTGTCTGGTTTTGGTCCCCAAAGAATCGCTTATACTCCATCGAAAGGTCCACTTCCCTGCCCCTGAATGGAAAATCCACTCCAGCCTGAATGCAATTATTTCTAAGCACCTTCATATCCATATTTCCCCACGTAACAATTGTGCAGGAACGATTTCTGTTCATATCCTTCATTTTCCTGACCAATTCAAGAAAATCGATTCCCTGATCCACTTGTTCCTGTGATATATGCAGAAAGGATTTGCACCGCTCGGACAATATCGGAAACCGGACAGGAGTTACATATGAAGAGAACTCTTCACAAACCTGATTGCTGATAACTGATACAATGCCAGCTTCGATAATTTCCGGAAAAAAACCTCTGAAAGCACTGCCTTTATCAGGCATGGTAAACTCAAAATCAATAAATAGGTATTGATGTTCCTCCCCCATGTTTTCACCTGCTTTCCTCAAAATTTAACGGACTTAATTTATTATATTATAGCATGAAATATTTCAATTTTCTGAGTAAATTGCTTTATGCAGGAAATTTACCATCGCTCTCCTTATCTAGCTATCTTTTAACGGACTAACCACCCGCCAATCTGTATATTTCCATTTTTCCCGGCATAAACATAAACCATATTCTAGTTATTTAAGGGACAAATAGAGAAAAGGGGGCAGGAAATGAAAAAAGGTATATGCTGTTTTTTGTTTGCAGTCCTACTGTCAGTGGGATCCCTAATGCCTGCGAAATCTGCTGATGCTGAAAAAGAGTTCGAAGACATACTCGAACAGCAGCTTCGGAGCACAGTACATTATTACAGCGATGACTCCTTTACAGTCATTGATGCATATGGAATGCAGGGACAGGTAACAAAAATCGTTACATCTGATGACCCGCAAACATCAGAAAATGAAGAGGTTATTGAGGAATATACTTCTCATATCGGCATTGTTTTTTTGGAATTGGAACAAAAACGGGATGACTTATTTATATTTAAGAAAAAAGATTTCTTTTATTATGATTTTGATAAAAAAGAATTTCTGACAGCATCCAATGTGCTTGGCAATGAATCCATCAGGGAGTTCTTTGAACGGTATGTTGATGATATCAAAAAAAGCATTACCCCCCTCTCCAAGTTACTCTTCCTATTCTTCCTTTCGTTTATTATTACGGTCCCGCTTGCCATCATGATTTTTCAAAACCGCGGCGGCCGTAAAACTTAATACAGCAGAAAGAGAGGATGTGCCAAAGCACATCCTCTCTTTCTTATGATGCTGTCTGTATTCTCACGTATTCCCTAGGCTCAAATACCTTTAGCTTTTGTTCATTTCCAGCTTCCATTTTATAATCTGCGGGTAATAATTCGACCACTTCATCGTCTGCAGGAATATAGAATTCCCTTTTGGTTTGGTGGTCCAATATCCAGGCGCCTGCAAACAGCAGGGCAAAGATTGTAATGGCTGCTGAAATTTTATGTTTAATCATGCATAACACCACCTGCTAGTAGTGTGCATGAAAGAATGATTTTTTATACAAATGTGCTTTCTTTTGATATATTTTTTCAAAAAAATTTTTCCTGATGCATTCGGGTTTCTACCTATTTAATAAGAATGGATAAATCCTTTACTGATAAGGGTTGGAAGAATGCACAGACTTTCTTTTTAGGTTATAATTTGTTCTGAGGTGCATGAACGGATAGTAATGATGTATATGGCACGACTGTCATGCCTGCCCAGGCTGGATAAGATGGGGGAAGATGGAAAAACTTTTATTAAGCGCTTACTAATTGCAGAAAAAGATTATACATTCTGCGGAAGAAAAATACATTATTCCTAATATCCATCCTGAACCGTTAGATGCCATATAGCGGCTTCATCAAGCTGCCTGATAGGATTATCTGTTGAATAACTCGCAATTAATTTAAAGGGGGTAATGTTTTGTCTTTGCTTCACCTGGCAATAATTTCACCATTTTTGCTTGCCATCCTTGTGCCTATTGCGTACAAGCTGTTCAGGCAGATACATACGGGTTGGTTTGTACTTCCTCTGCCAATCCTTTTATTCAGTTATTTTATTTCTTATTTATCCATCACCTCCGATCAGCAGTCCGTCACAAAGTCTTTTTCGTGGATACCCGCTCTGGGGATTGATTTCGCGGCAAAAGTAGATGGCCTCGGCTTGCTTTTTGCATTGCTGATTACCGGAATAGGATCATTGGTTGTTCTGTATTCCATCTATTACCTTGATAAAAATAAAGAACAACTGAACACCTTCTATGTGTACTTGCTTTTGTTTATGGGAGCAATGCTTGGGGTTGTCCTATCTGATAACCTGATTGTGCTTTATACTTTCTGGGAATTCACGAGTTTTTCTTCATTCCTGCTAATCGGGTATTGGTACCACAGAGAGAAGTCAAGATATGGTGCACAGAAGTCGATGATCATTACCGTTTTCGGCGGTCTTTCTATGCTCGGAGGCATCATCCTTCTTTATTTGATGACAGGCACTTTCAGCATTTCGGAAATCATCGCTGGATCAGATGAAATATTTTCACATTCATTATTCGTTCCTGCTCTGCTTTGCTTTTTGCTTGGGGCTTTTACCAAGTCCGCGCAATTTCCATTTCATATCTGGCTGCCGGATGCCATGGAAGCTCCAACACCCGTCAGTGCATACCTGCACTCGGCAACGATGGTTAAAGCCGGCATTTATTTAGTAGCACGTATGAGTCCGGTATTTGCTGAGCATTCGCTCTGGCTCTGGCTCATTGCGGGATTTGGCATTACAACCTTATTCTGGGGTTCCTTTTCAGCTGTCAAACAGACTGACCTTAAAGCCATCCTGGCTTTCTCAACAGTCAGCCAGCTGGGGATGATTATGTCACTCCTCGGCATTGGCGCTGCAGCGCTTCACTTCGAAACAGTCGATGACAGTTATTTTACGGTTGCCACTACAGCTGCTGTTTTTCATTTGATCAACCATGCCACCTTTAAAGGAAGTCTCTTCATGGTAGCCGGAATTGTCGACCATGAAACCGGAACCCGGGATATCCGCAAGCTTGGCGGTCTGATGAACTTTATGCCGATTACCTTTACTTTGGCGATCATCGGCACATTTTCCATGGCCGGGCTTCCGCCTTTTAATGGATTCTTAAGTAAGGAAATGTTCTTTACAGGAATGGTCCGGGTACTGGAAATGGATATTTTTAATTTGGAAACATGGGGATTCCTGTTCCCGGTTCTTGCCTGGGTGGCAAGTGTATTCACATTCATTTACAGCATGATTCTTGTATTCAAAACGTTCACAGGCAAGTTCCAGCCTGAACAATTAGAAAAGAAACCACATGAAGCTCCAATCGGGATGCTGATTTCACCCATTATTCTGGCTTCACTAGTGATCATTATCGGTTTCTTCCCTAATATTATTGCAAACACGCTGATCTCCCCTGCACAGGCAGCCATCATGCCTGTTGAAGGGTATGTATATGATACTCATATTTATTTCTGGCATGGATTTACACCTGAACTCTTCATGACTTTAGGTGTTATTACATTGGGAATTCTGCTTTTGGTCACTCTGCCGAAGTGGAGAAGAGTATATGATTTCTTCCCTGAAAAATTGGCTCTGAATCGTTTCTATGACAGTGGCCTGTCAGGCATTCAGCATGTCGCACACAAATTTACTAAGTGGTACATGAATGGCTCCATCAGAAACTATTTAGTTTATATTTTTACATTCTTTATTATTACATTGCTGTCAGTCCTATTCCTAAAGGGTGCATTTAAATTTGATGCGAGTAATGTTTCTGCCATCAGATTCTCAGAAATTGTGCTTGCTCTCGTGATCGCCATTGGATCCATTACGATTATGTTTGTGAAATCAAGATTGACATCCATTATCCTTTTAGGTGCAGTCGGCTATACCGTGGCGCTACTCTTTGTTATTTTCCGTGCTCCGGATCTGGCTTTGACACAGCTTGTTATTGAAACGATTTCAGTCGCTTTATTCCTGCTGTGTTTCTACCATCTTCCACAGATTAAAGATGAAGAAAGAATGCCGTTTAAAGCAACCAATGCAGTCATCTCCATTGGGGTTGGACTGGTCGTAACACTAATTGCTTTTTCAGCTCACAGCAATAAATTATTTGATTCCATTTCACAATATTATATTGAAAACACTTATGAAAAAGCTGCCGGCAAAAACATGGTAAATGTTATTCTCGTGGATTTCCGCGGTTTTGATACGATGTTTGAAATAACGGTTCTCGCTATTGCTGCGCTAGGCATATTCGGAATGATCAAGCTTCGTCTGGGAGGAGGAAAGAAAAATGAAAACAAATGACGTCATACTGCAGACAGCCACTAAAGTTGTTTTGTTTCTCATCGTTCTTTTCTCAATATATATTTTCTTTGCCGGACACTATACACCAGGAGGCGGTTTCGTTGGCGGCCTGCTAACATCAGGGGCACTCATTTTACTCTTGCTGGCCTTCGATATGAAGACAGTTGAAAAAATTCTGCCTGTTAATTACATGTATATGATTGCAGCTGGCCTGCTATTTGCAATTGGAACAGGAGCAGGCGCGCTGCTCTTCAACGTTCCATTTCTAACCCATGCATTTACAGGTGTAGACCTCCCAATCCTGGGACACTTGTCACTTCATACCGCAGCATTGTTTGATCTCGGTGTTTTCCTCGTTGTTGTAGGTGTGACAATGATCATAATTAAAACGATAGGGGAGGATGACTAATGGAAATATTAATGTCCGTTGTTGTTGGAATTCTTTTTATGTCAGCCACCTATTTGATGCTGTCAAAGAGCCTGCTGCGCATCATTATTGGAACTGCGATATTAAGCCATGGTGCCCATTTGCTTATTTTAACAATGGGAGGCCTTAAAAGAGGTGCCGCACCGCTTCTTGGTGAAGCTGCAAGCTCCTATACAGACCCGCTCCCGCAGGCTTTAATTTTAACTGCAATTGTCATCGCATTTGGTGTAACTGCCTTTTTCCTAGTATTGGCATACCGGGCTTATCAGGAACTTGGTACAGACAATATGGACAAATTGAGAGGAAATGAAGGAAATGATTAACTTTTTGATACTGCCAATTTTAATTCCCTTAGTAACGGGAGTCCTTCTAATTTTCGCTGCCAAGCATATCATGCTGCAAAGGTGGATTGCAGGCTTTTCAGCGTTGATAACTGTGATAGTATCAGTGTTATTAGTTCAAAAGGTTAATAACGATGGGATTCAGACATTGAACTTATCTAATTGGGAAGCCCCTTTCGGAATTACACTTGTTTCCGATATGGTCTCCGCCTTGCTTGTATTAACGACCAGTATCATTGCATTGGCATGTGTAATCTATTCATTTCGCGGAATAGACGAAGATAGGGAAAAGTTCTATTTCTACGCAGCTGTGAATTTTTTGATCGTTGGCGTAAATGGAGCATTTACAACCGGTGATATTTTCAACCTTTTCGTATTTTTCGAAGTCATGCTTATGTCTTCCTATGTGCTGATCGTAATAGGGGGCACAAAAATCCAGCTGAGGGAATCCATAAAATATTTGCTCGTGAATGTCATTTCTTCAGCTTTATTTGTAATTGCTGTAGCATACTTATATTCCGTTGTCGGAACGCTCAACATGGCCCATATTTCCGTTCGGATCAGTGAGATCAGTGAACTCGGACAGCCTGGCATCATTACAGTAATTGCCGTACTATTTTTGATCGTCTTTGGCCTGAAAGGGGCCATTTTCCCTCTGTTCTTCTGGCTCCCTGGATCATATTATGCACCGCCCGCACCGGTTCTTGCACTATTCGGAGCCCTGCTCACAAAAGTGGGTGTATACTCAATAGCAAGAACATATACTTTATTCTTTTATCAGGATGGAGGCTTGACTCAACAGCTTTTAACCATTTTAGCGGTCATTAGTATCATTTTTGGTGTAATTGGAGCAATTGCTTATTGGGATATTAAGAAAATTGTCATTTACAATATCATAGTAGCTGTTGGAGTTATTCTCTTTGGCATTTCAGCTATGACCCCAGATTCACTTACTGGCGCAATGTTTTACCTGATACACGATATGAACATCAAAGCAGCACTGTTTTTACTTGTTGGTATTATGGCAGCTGTAACTGGAACGAGTAATCTTAGAAAAATTAGCGGGTTAATAAAACGCTATCCCGGATTGGGCTGGACCTTTTTCCTTGCCGCACTTTCGCTATCCGGTATTCCTCCGCTGAGCGGCTTTGTCGGCAAGCTCTTAATTATTAAAGGGGGATTTGAGTCCGAGCACTACTGGGGGGCAGGGATCGTCTTAATGTCCAGTCTTCTTGTCCTATTCTCCATTATGAAGATATTTATTAATGGTTTTTGGGGAACACCCCGTGATTACGAAGGAGCAGATAAAATACCTGTTAAGAGGATGATGGCTGCTCCTGTGATCCTTGTTGCTATTGCCGTCTTTTACGGAGTCGGCTCTGAGTTCGTATATCCGTATATCTCTCAGGCTGCTGAAACGCTTGCAAACCCAAGCATTTATATAGACGCAGTCTTAAAGGAGTACTGATTATGGCATTTCAAATTTTATTAAATATGTTCCTTGGGTTTATGTGGATGTTCTTAACCACAACCTATGATCCGGTAGCTTTTTTGAAAGGATTTCTTTTCGGACTGCTCATTATTTTTGTCTTCAGGAGATTCTTTCAATCACGCTTTTACCTGCTGCGCGTAATCGCAGTGATCAATTTATTGCTGATTTTTATTAAAGAACTGATTCTCGCAAACATATCAGTGTTAAAAGTGGTTCTTAAGCCGAAGCTGGACATGAAGCCAGGCATTTTTGCATTCCCTACAGATTTGGAAAAAGATTGGCAGATCACCACTCTAGCTAACCTGATTACGTTAACACCGGGAACCTTAACCATTTCTGTTTCTGACGACAATAAAATATTGTACGTGCATGCAATGGATATGGGTGAAGTCCAGGACGAAATTGATTCCATAAAAAATTCATTCGAAAAAGCAATCATGGAGGTGAGCCGATAATGATCAAGACAGTTGTAATGATTGCCATTCTGTGTATATCGGTCGCCACACTGGCTTTGATTTACAGGGTGATCAAAGGCCCAACTACACCTGACAGGGTTGTAGCATTGGATGCAATCGGGATCAACCTGGTTGCCATCGTAGCACTAACCTCCATCGCACTTAATACAAATGCCTTTTTGGAGGTCATCCTTCTGCTTGGAATACTCGCTTTCATCGGGACTGTGGCCTTCTCTAAATATTTGGAGAAGGGGGTTATCATAGAACATGACAGAGATCGCTAATTTCTTTATTATCGTGTTTATACTGTTAGGGGCCTTCTTTAGCCTTGTTGCAGCTTTCGGTGTTATCAGGCTGCCTGATGTTTATACGAGAAACCATGCTGCTTCAAAGTCTGCAACACTTGGTGTTTTATGTGTCCTTTTGGGAACATTGCTCTTCTTTTATTTTAAGGATGGCTATTTTAATTCAAGAGTCGTTTTGGGGATTATTTTTATATTCCTGACTTCCCCCATTGCTGGCCATTTACTTGGACGGGCAGCATATAATTCCGGAGTCAAGCTATGGGACCAAAGCGTCAGGGATGACCTGAAGAATGTCTCAAAAGTGAAAGAAACTGCCGGTAAATAAACAGAAAACCCACGGGGGAACCTTTTCTCTCCGTGGGTTTTTTGTTTATTTATTTTCTTTTGATTACTGCCATAGTACATCTTGATGTGCACACCAGTTTGTCATTTTCATCCGTTATTTTGATATCCCAAACCATTGTGGTTCTTCCCTGATGCAGCACTGTTGCGACAGCCGTCACGATTCCATCTTTTTTAGCACGTATATGGTTAGCGTTGATCTCAAGCCCTGCAACGGATTCCGTTTCTTTGTCGCAAAGTTCAAATGCTCCTATGCTTGCAACAGTTTCCGCAAGCGCGACAGATGCTCCTCCATGCAGGAGGCCAAACGGCTGGCGGGTGCGTTCATTAACAGGCATAGTGGCAACGACACGGCCTTTTTCAAGTGACACGATTTCCATTCCGAGTGTTTCGATTAGAGTACCTTTCAATTCCATTCCCCAATCCCCTTTCGCTATGTAAAATGTTGTCATACTATGCTTCATTATATAAGAACAAACTATGGATGTCCTCCTGGACAATCACAAAAAAGAGGTGACCGTCATGGATCGTGTACGCGAAGGATTAATTCCAGCTGTTCTCGGCACCGCTGTTACTGCGGCAGGCTATGCAATGAAACAAAACCGCAGAACAAACAATATGTTATCAGATACCATCGTTGGTTTTGGGCTCGCCCATATTGTACTTGGAGCCATCGACCTGGTAGAGCACCGCAATCAGTACTAAGTTAGAAAAGCGCAAGCGCCTTGCCCACCCCGACATCGCGAGGTAGGCGCGGCTAGACATATAAAAGGCAGCATCTGGCTGCCTTTTTATATTATAGTCCCAGCCCCTGATCATGCAGCTTTTCCTGTTCCTTCCCGCGTTTTCTCCTGGCAATGCGGAAAACGAGGAAAATCGCTGCAAAGCCTGCCAGGCCAATCAGTATTTCTTTTTCATGTTTTATGATGGTATCAATATGATCTCCAAATATATAACCGATTGTAAAAGCTAAAGACAGCCAGATCAGTGCACCGCTGTATGCAAACAAAGCGAATTTTTTAAATGGCAATTTACTGAAGCCGTATAAAAAGGGAAGGAAGTTTCGGATACCCGGAACAAAATAACTGAAGGAGAGGGAAAAGGCATGATACTTTTCCATTAGCTTTAAAGAAGAATCAATCGTTTTAGACATCCTTTTGCTTTTATGAAAGTACTTTAGCAAAGGCCTTCCGATCAAACGCCCGATGGTATAACAGGTTGACAACGCCGCCAAAATGCCAAGATAAATGACAATAAATGCAAGCACAGGGTGAAGCGTTTTTAAAGAGGAAGAAAGTCCAACAGTCATAACAATCAATTCATTTGGCACAGGAAAAATAAAAACTCCTACCCATAGCCAGAGAAACAGCCCCAAATATCCGTTATCTTCAATGATTTCCAAAACCAGTTCCAGTTCCATTCGGGGCCTCCTCTCTATGTAAGCTGTGCACAATTATTTACCACACTAATATATTCTTCATTCCCTTCTTTTACCCCTTTTCTAATAATATCAATCCTTTTAAAAAATTCTTTTCCTATCCACCTCCTATGCCTAACTTTTGGTGAAACAATTTTGTTCCTTCATAGGAAAAGCCTTGTTTTCATATATTGAGAATGCGTGCATTTATTATTAATCGAAAGGGGCAGAACCGGATGTACCCCTATTATTATTTTCGTTACCCAAAGCCCGGATATCATCCTCAGCAGCAAAGCTGCTGGAATTATCCGCAGGCCTATCAGACTTATTATCACCCTGTGCATTTCTACAGGACATTGCCTGCTGTGGATCCCCAAATGTTCATGAGCTCTGCAAAAAAAATGGAGATCCTCATGAGAGATGCCGGCACATTACTTGTAAATATGGCAGAGTCAAAAAAGTTTTCATTTGAACTGATGTCAGCGGCCCAGCAATCCAACAAGGCGGCAGTCGAAAATCTGCTGAAATCGACAGGCATCTCGCGAGTCCCTTCTGTTGACTATACACCCGACGGGCTAAGACTTCATTTCGAATCAGACAAAGAGGATCCCGAGAAATGCTGTGATTTAACGTTGAAACTGAGATGGATGTAAAAACAAAAGCGGAAGCGCCTTGCTCACCCCCGACTTCTCGAGGGGGTAGGCGCTGGAGCTAGACGCAGACACTCTTCCACACAGCTAATCACCTTGGTCGATTTTATATGTCCTATCCAATAAAAAAGCTCTCAATCAAGAGAGCTTCTCGCGTGTTCAACGGTAATATGGGTTTCCATATGGGCCATAGCCAGGGTATCCGCCGCCACCGCCGTAAGGAGCATATGGTGCTCCTGGCGGGCCATAGAAAGGCGGCGGAGGCGGAGGGCCGTAAAATGGGCGTGGAGCAAATAGAGCTGCTCCCAGCCCGCCTCCCAGGAAACCGCCAAGCAAGCCGCCGACAAAAGGAGCTCCTAAAAAGAAAAACCTTTCGTTCCCGTTTCTATATGGGCCTCTATAATAATACATGCAGGGTAACCTCCTTCATTTTCAATCCCTTCTCTATTTAATATGCAAATGTCCTTATTTTGAGTGGGCTACTA